>NZ_AFEJ02000002.1:1887500-2039071 GCF_000238775.2 Acaryochloris sp. CCMEE 5410
CTCACCCGAGCTAAAAGAGTGTCCCCCAACTACTGCGTCGAAGACTGGTAGCAGTATTGGGCGATATCGACCAGTTCATCCCCTTACTGCAACTCGAAGCCCGCAAACAAGACTTTGAATCGGCCCCAAGCGTCATCTGGTTGAGTGATGGGGGCGAGGCTTCTGGCGAGTCTACCGCACCTTGTTCTCTCACTGTGCTGTGGCAGTTCTCGATTTTTTCATGCAGCAGGCCATCTTGCACGAGCAACAAAAGTGATGTTTGGGGATGTTCGCTCTGCTCAAGCCCAAGCCTGGTTTCGGCGCTGGCGACACCAATTGCGACATGGGCAACACCTATTAGTATTGCGGTCCTTGACGATGTTGATTCACTCACAATTGTTTACGGGCAAATCTTTTACGACGTTGCTCCAGGTACAGGCTTATTTCCAGCGCCATCTGCGACACATCCAATATCGCCACTTTGAACAACTACAGATACCGCTGGGGTCAGGAATGGTCGAAAGTGCTTGTAAGTGGCTGATTCAACAGCGCTTTAAGGGGGTTGGTATGCGCTGGAGTGAGGATGGTTTCAATCATCTACTCATGCTGCGGCTTGCCTGGGTCAATCAACGGTTTGACTCCCTATTCCCAGGGGTAACCATTCCGAAGTCTAAGGCATCCCCGATCCATTAGCTACGCCCAGTCGATGGTAGTCCTAGTCCTGTAAGGATGCATTGTAGTGATGGACAAACATCCAGATTGCTCCAATATGATTCTCAAGCTTTTTCGAGAACGACAGTGTCTTTCGAACTAACCGAGACACTCGCTGACGCATGGTGCAGTTGAAGCGTTCAATATAGGAGGTTTGGCCTGTTTCCTTGCCCACAGCTTGATGTCGTTGTTTGGGAAAAACACAGCCGTAAGCATCCCAAAAATCCATGTAGGCCACCGCACATTGACGATAGACTCCTGGCAAGGAATTCCATAGCTGACGAGCACCTTGCTGGGAGCGTGCCCCCACATAAACACCGACTATCTCACGCGTGATGACATCAAGAGCAAGCCATATCCACTGTTTATTGCTCTTATCGTTCACAAATGACCACACTTCATCACATTGAATAGTTAATCGGCCTTTTATTTGATGATATGTTCACAGTACGAGGCACTGCTGCATACTTACAGTTCACGTACTCCTGTAGCCAGCTTTCAGAAACATCACAGACCCTGGCAATACCTGCCAGAGATATCTTCTCAAGCAATAGCTTATCGATCAGGCCTTTAGTGGATGAATCAATTCGCTTTTGCTGAGGAGCTTCCACAAACTGATGACCACAGGTTTTACATTTGTGGTTTTGCTTGCCATTATGGATTCGACCGTTTTTGACAACGTTTTGAGAATGACAGTTAGGGCAGGTCAATGTCGACATTTGTGATGCTGGAATTTGGATGTTGGATATACCTATCCTTACATCTGGCGGACTACCAAGTCGATTATCATCTATTTAAAATCTGAGCTAAGCAATATAATTAACGAATAGGATTATAGTAAATAAATTTACTAAACAATGTTAAACTATTTTTTTCAATATATGCAGCACGTCCTTCTGGAAAGTTTGCTGCTCGTTGTCGCCAACAATTAGCAACATATCGAGTGGATTTCTTTATAGAGAGGTCATTCTCCGTAGCAATAGCATGGTTATAGTCTTTACAGCCAACAACATGGTTTGAGAGTTTATCTATGTAATTAATTTCATCTACTCGCTTCCAATATTTTTTATTAACTTGCCATAGTCGATATCCAGCTAAATCTAGTAGAGACGCATCAGCAATTATTGATGCAATATCAATAGAATTTCCTATCGGTGAGTTAGTACAAAAAGAATCTTTATACCTTTTTATATCAGGTGTAACATGCATTGAAATTGCATTGGCAATTTCAATGCCTTTATTACACATATTTGCCTTTTTAGAGATATTTAGCGCAATATCTCCGCTCTCTACGGCAAAACAACATTTTTTACTTTTGGACTCTAAGGCAATATCGTGAAGAAGAGATGCAACATAGAGCGTCTCTCGATCAATTTTTAATCCATCAATATGATTCAATGCCAGGCTATATAAATATGTGCGAAAAGAATGATTAATTATCTCCTCATGTATGAGATTTGATTGATATCTCTCAAAACACTCCTTTTCAGCCTCTTTTGCAAGCTGGGAATCTGGAAAGAGAAGCGTGTTAATCTCTATATCCTCTAGCTCGCCTATAGATTTAGGAGGTACTGGCAGGCAGTAAAAAGCCAGATCTCGAACACATAGAGATATTGTTTTTATTAGTGGGAAAAATATCTCAATGCGTTCAGAAGGAGATAGTTTTCCACGGATATTTCCCCAATCTATCGACCCAATCAAACTCTTCTTAGATGGGCGCATAATCATTCTTTATTTTACAATGTAGATTTCACTTATTAGGATGCTAGATCTAGCAATAAGAAACAAAGATTCTTCTTATTTTATAGAAATCTTTAGAATCCAAAGCTATTAGTATCAACACAATTTAATGTTAAGGCTTTCACTTTTCTCTTAGCAGTTCGAACAGTTCCAGTAAACCCACCGTACCGACAAAAAACGTGTATAGTCCATAAGGAATAGGAGACTGCTCGCGAGACTTGGCAAATAGACTCGCCACCACCCCTTCCACCGCATGGGCCGTCAGGGCAAATCGCTCAAACCAAAAGAGTCCAATGGGCAACGGCGGTAACGGTTTTCCGGTCTGCAAGGCATAGAACGTCCATATTTCCACACCGATAGCAGCGCAAATCAGGATGGGGGCAAGAACTTTAATGATTGGGTAAAACTTTTTCATGACTTTTCAGCAGTGAGTGGTCTAAGAGGCTCCTTGACGCCAAAGCATCACAGTTAACCAGAACAGAAACAATTGAATTTTTAGATCTAAAGGAACATCTACCTCAATCGTGGCCTGTCTTGACGAAAAACTGTCTGGACGAATGCGTCCCAAGACCTGACTACTTTGACGAATTTGGAATTCACGTTGGAAAGGGGAGACTGCCTGCAAAACGAGCTTTTGAGTCCCAAAGGTTAACTCAAGTTTGCGCCTCAAGGGATTCGGCTTCTGGGCCTGAGCAACCATTGAGTCCTCGCTATCTTGCTTCAATGCCCATTCTCCAGACAGCATCGGATGTGTAATCGTGTAACTTTCGTCGGGTAGGACAATTTCCCCCTCATCCTTCATTACCTTCAGTTCAATTCTGGCGGTTCCTTGGGACGTCTCAATTCCATAATTCCACCCCCACATAGAAGCAGGGATACAGTGCAGTTGAGTCATCATGTCCATACCCGATGCAAAATCAAACCCATGAGCTGTCCTTGGGAATCCAGCCCTCCAATTATATGAACGGCATCCACACTATTTGCCAAAGCCTGATCGTGAATAGCGAGAACCGCAATCTCCCCCACACAGGCTTGCATGGTTTTGAGTAATGACACACCTGAGACAATGATGCGATCGCTAATGGCATCAAAATCCCAAGCAAATTCAGATACCTCTAGAAACTGATACCAGCCCTGATTCGGATCCTGGGCATCTAACAGCGTAAAGTCTGCCAACACCTTAGCTAACTGACGAGCCGAATAGCGACGAGGGGCCTCTTCCATAATGCGTTGGACGACCTCTGACTGCTGCGCAAAGGCCAAGAGCGCGGAGGATAGTTCAGTATTCTCTGTTGACCACTGGAAAGTCGTCTGAAATCCATCCCCTTCATTCGACCGATAGGTAATATCAAACCCTTCTGCAATCAGGCGATTAATCAACGCCGGGAACGACGGTGGTACCCAATCGGTTAGGTTCAACAACTCTGCTTCTGAACAGGCCGTAGCGCTAGTTTCTATAGTTGGGGCCTGATGTCCCACCACTAAAAGAGTGATTTCATCTTCAAGGTCCGCCACAACTTCTGCTTCAAACCGCTCACAAAACGCTTGTAGGGTCTCCAAGGTCGCGTCAAACTTTCCCACAAAGGCAACAGACGCCCCCCACAGCGGGATGGGCCGATAAGGGAGCGGGGGCTGACTGCCTCCTGTCCCTGACACGAGCAAATCTTCTGCCGCTTGATAGAGAGGGGAGTGCGTTGGCTTTATCATGGTGGGCAAGAGTGCAATTTAGGTACGCTGGCCTGCTAACAGTGTGGACTTCGGTCTAACCTGGACTGGCGGATCAGCCCACCGATTGACTCACTTCACTGTAGACGACAACCCCAGGATTTTGAAGACAACGGTACCTCAGGCCCTATGGCAACTTTGTGTAAAAGGATTTGTTCGCATTCTGATTGGTGCTGATAATCAAAACCAATACGATACCTATGATTGGGAAGCAGGATGTCATGCCCTCAGCAATCCAGATCTAGCCTATCCTCAGTACTACCGCATCCCCAACTTTCACGGGATCGAAGGGGGCTATCTCTGCAAAGAAGCTGCGGTTACCTACGACGCGGTTACGGCCTTTGCCTGCCCACCCCATGAAATGAACCTGCGACGACAAGTCTTGAAATCTATTCAAGGGCAACCTCAACGAATTCTTGACTTAGGCTGCGGGACCGGTTCCATGACCTTGATGCTTAAAGCCACCTATCCCCAAGCTGAAATCATCGGCCTAGATTTATCGCCCTATATGTTGTGTCACGCTCAGCATAAGAGCCAAAAGGCTCAGCTCACCATCCATTGGCTGCATGGCTTAGCAGAAGCGACAGACTTAAAGGCTCACAGCTTTGATGTGATCAGTATTTGCATGGTCTTCCATGAAATGCCTCCGCGCATTTCACGCTTGGTCTTGCAAGAATGTCGCCGATTGCTCCAACCGGGTGGACAACTCATCATTTTGGACGGCAATCAAAACCGCCTCCGCCATGCAGACTGGCTGATTCGACTGTTTCGAGAACCCTATTCCACGGTTTACGCCCAAGAGAGCATCCACGACTGGGTGACCGAAGCTGGCTTTGAATGTGTAAGCACCCAATACCTCGGATGGATTCACCAACTAACGGCAGGGACAAGCCCTCACTACCAAGATGAGTCACCCCTGAGACAGTTACAAACCCACTCGGTTTAAGGCACTTGCCAAATGCGATTGTGGTAATCCGCTTCTTTATCCACGTTGATAGTGGCGTGGTGGCCATGGCCATGATGATGGTCGTGATCGTGACTATGGCCATGATCATGGCTGTGACTGTGGGGCTCTTCGCCATTGAGAGCTGCCAGCCGAAATTTACATAACTCGCAATTCATCTGAACTTGTCCCAACTGGGTCTCCAGTTCCCGCTGGCGCAGCACCTGAACTAAGGCTGGATGCAGCCCCATTTCGGGCAAGCAAGTCACTTGAATCTCTGGATAGGCCGCTTGCTGGTGGGCTGAGATATCAAAAATCTTTTCCACCAACGTGCCCGTAAATAGGAAATAGGGCACCACAACAATTCGCTTAGGTTGATACAGCCGTGCCCGTCGGAATCCTTCTTCCAATCGGGGATGGGTAATGCCAATAAAGCAGGTTTCCACGGTCTGGTAGTTACTGCCTTCCCAGAGGACGCGAGCCATTTTACTGACATCGCTATTGGCATCAGGGTCGCTGGAGCCTCGGCCCACAAACAGCAGGACAGTCTCTTCACGGGAGATACCTTGAGGATTATGTTCGGGAGCATCCAGTAGTTCCAACCGCTGTTTCCATAGGTCCAGAATCCCAGGCGTAATCCCAAAATGACGACCATAGTGATATTTCAACTGGGGATGGCGTTTGCGAGCTAGATCAAGTTCATTCGTGACATCAAACTTGTTGTGGCGAGCGGCAAACAGCAGAATTGGTAGCGCCGAGAGTTCGGTATAGCCTTGCTCAACACAGTGATCGACGACTTCTTGAATACTGGGTCCCGTCAGTTCTAAAAAGCAGGGAAACACCGGTCGTGATCGATCGAGTTCCTGGTAGAGCGTTGCAAAATCCAGGAAACATTGTCTACCGTTGGGATTTCGAGTGCCATGACCAATCATGAGTAAAGGCCTTTGAAGGGGTAATGGCGTTAGATCACCAGCGGTTGGCAAACTGAGGGGGGCAGGTCTAACCACCAAGTCTGGCATATGAGCAATGGACATAAAGAACTCCCTGCCTGTGAATCACAAGCGTTGACTGAGGATTCCTCATAAGATGACCAAGCAATCTTATGGGTTAAAAAATAGGCCGTAACAGAGTGGTTTGATCGGACCTGGGCATTTGCCCACCCCCCACCATACAAAGTCAGCTCTTCAAACCAGGACAGTCACAGCATTCTTTTAAGATCGCCTCGGGGCAATCTCTGTCAATCAAGAGCATGGCGGACGAGTATTTGAAGGATTGATTTGAGGTAGAAGGCGCTTAAACCTAGATACTCATCCACTCTCACGCTCTTTAGCTAACAGCAGAGTCAGATTCAAGCATGGTGTAATTGTTGCTCAATGGCATTACACGCTATCTTGACTCCATTCTCTGATCGGATCCTGGCCCCCACCTGTGATGCTTTGGCTGCATATTTGGGGTTTTCGAGTAGCTCACTTAGCTCTTTAATGACTCGTTTAGCCTGATACTGCTTTCTGAGAATCGTTTTGGACGTCCCCAAGCGTTTAACTCTGGATGCATTATCCGGTTGATCGTGGCTGTAAGGCATAATCAGCGTTGGGCAACCGGCACGTAGCGCTTGGGCGGTTGTTCCCACTCCCCCTTGATGAACCACTGCACAAGCACTGGGAAAGATTTGTGAGTAAGGCGCATAGCGCACGGCAATGATGCTGTCTGGCAGATGGTCGGGTGGAACGTTCTGGCCTATCAATAACACGGCCCGACGGTTCAAGGCTTTTGTAGCCTGGATACTTTCTAGATAAAACCGTCCTGGATCCATCACTGCAGCAGAACCTAAGGTAAACACAATCGGTGGTTCCCCTGCATCTAGAAATCGAACCAGTTCGGGTGAAAGTTTATGGCCTCTAGCACTGCCATCATAAAAAGCAAACCCAGTCAGCATCGCTTTGTCTGGCCAATCCGATTGAGGCTGAGCCAGCAACGAGGAGAACATTGCCAACACCAAATAGGGTGAATCTTTGTCATCCACTAAAGGATTGCCCTTAAGGGCAGGCAGTCCAAGCTCTTGTCGAAGCTGATGAATCGGTTGTACCCAAGACTGGGTCATGACTTTTGCCAGTGGTTGAATGGCGCGTTGAGCGACAACATTCAAGCCAGGTAGTTGAAAAATAGACGGTAAGCCCGGTGCAACGGATGCATCTTTAGCCGAGAGAAACGCAAGGGGTTGCAGAACCGTGAGCACCCAGGGAATTCCTAATTTCTCGGCAACCAATCGAGCCACCAATACGCCTTCACCATGAATGATCAGATCAGCCTTTTGGGCTGCGCCCATCAAGTCTGCATATGTTTCACGTAAGCTCGCGCACACCCAATTGCGAATCACATACTCTGTCCCTGTCCTCAAATCCATCATCCGCGCCATTTCTTGCGGATCATGAAGGGCGGTATTGTCAGGACGCATTCGATGAAACTCAAATCCTAAGGTTTCAATGCGGTCTTGATACTCTTGATGGGTAGCAATGCGGATCATGAAGGGCGGTATTGTCAGGACGCATTCGATGAAACTCAAATCCTAAGGTTTCAATGCGGTCTTGATACTCTTGATGGGTAGCAAATATAACCTCATGTCCCCGATGGCGTAGCTCAATTGCGATCGCAATCTTAGGATGCAGATCTCCCAAAGAACCAATCGTCGTCAATACGATTCGACTCACAACTCACCTCCATCATTCAGCCATAGATACCTGGGGGATTGTCTGCCAGACACTTCCCTACTGCTAACCTTTACACCTTGTAAGTCTACTTTTATGGCCCTACACATTAGTTCAAGTCTGGTATTGGCCGGGTAGCAAGGTATTGCGCTACCAGCGAACGGCAACTTCCAGGCAATTGATTTATGGGTAGATTAAGCTGGGTACATAGCAGGACACTTCATACTGCCTTTGTCGAGGATACAAATTATGTTAAGCGTCGCCCAGTCACGCCCATCTGAACGCGCCATTTTTATTCAGAAAACCTATCTGCATCTAGCAGGAGCCATTGGTGCTTTTATTGTCGTTGAATATCTGCTGTTCCAATTAGGCATTGCTGCAGCCATTACTCAATTTGTTGCCGGAAGTCGTTTTAGCTGGCTGTTAATTTTAGGGGCTTTCTCACTCCTGGGCTGGATGTCTCGGGGGTTAGTTGCTAAAGCAGACCAAATTGGCACTCAGTACGCAGGGTTGGGGATTTATGTGGTGGCCCAAGCCTTACTTTTTGCCCCCTTGCTCTATATTGCTGCGGCTTTCTCCGACCCTAGCGTTATCCCCACAGCCGGTATTTTGACCTTGACCATGTTCGGAGGGCTGACTGCGATCGCATTTACAACCCGAACAGATTTCACCTTTCTCGGCGGCATCCTTAAAATTGGCAGTTTTGTCGCTCTGGGACTGATTGTTTGCAGTTATATTTTCGGCTTCTCCCTGGGATTATTCTTCTCCGTTGTGATGGTGGTGTTTGCTTCCGCCGCAATTTTATATGACACCTCTAAGGTGATGAAGCACTATTCCACCAGACATTATGTGGCGGCATCCTTGGAGTTGTTTGCCTCTGTAGCCCTGCTATTCTGGTACATTCTCCGAATTGTTATGGCTATGTCATCACGCCGCTAATCGAACTCTGACCACCGCATCATGAAGCCGCATCGGAACAATCGTTCCGATGCGGCTAATTTAATCAGGATAAGTTTAAAGGTCTTTGTGAGTAAACGGACGGGCATCTGGCCCAGCATAGGTGGCGACAATCTGGCCTTGGCCTTTGAGCTGGTATTTATAAGTGACTAGTCCTTCTAACCCGACGGGGCCTCTGGGCGGCATCCGCTGGGTGCTAATTCCTACTTCCGCGCCAAAGCCATAGCGGAAGCCGTCGGCAAAACGGGTGGAACAGTTGTGGAACACCCCGGCTGCATCCACCTGGTTCATAAACACAGCCGCTGCTTGGCCATCTTCGGTGGCAATGGCATCCGTGTGCCCCGACCCATATTGATTAATATGGGCAATGGCATCCGCAAGAGACTCCACCACTTTAATGGAAACAATTAAATCTCCATATTCTGTCGCCCAATCCGTCTCGGTTGCGGGGGCAACATCTACAATGGCCTGAGTTTTGGCATCCCCTAAAACTTTGACTTGGTTGTCCTGTAACGCCGCCGTTAGTTTAGGTAGGTATTGGGGTGCGATCGCATCATGGACCAAAATCGTTTCCACCGCATTACAGGCTGCTGGATATTGGATCTTGGAATCCACCGAAATCTCTACCGCTTGGTCCAGCTTCGCAGCCTGATCTACATACAGATGACAAATACCTTCCGCGTGGCCCAAAACCGGAATGCGGGTATTTTCCTGTACAAACCGGACAAAATCATTAGAACCGCGAGGAATAATCAGGTTCACGTCCTGGTCGAGGTTCAGCAATTCTAGGGTTTCTTCTCGACTGGTCAGTAACGCCACCACATTGGGCAATACCGCTGTGTTCGATAGTCCTTGATGAATCGCCTTCACTAGTGCCTGACAGGAATGAAGAGCTTCTTGCCCTCCTTTAAGCAGGACGCCATTGCCAGACTTAATCGCCAACGCCGCAATTTGCATTACCGCATCGGGTCGGGCTTCAAAAATGACCCCAAGGACACCCAACGGACAACTGACTCGGCTCAATACCAGACCCGTATCTAGCTCTCGCTTCAGCTGTACTGTCCCCACCGGATCCTCTAGGGTGGCAACACTGCGTACCCCTGCGATCGCACCTTTAAGCTTGGTGGCATCCAGCTTTAACCGAGCATAGAGGGCATTGGCAATGCCTGCTTCTTTTGCCTGCTGACAATCCTGCACATTCGCTTCTAGAATCTCTGGCGTTGCCGCTTCTAGGGCTTGGGCAACAGCTTCTAAGGCTTGGTTTTTCGTTTCTGTAGAAGCCCCTGCCAGTTGGATTGCCGCCTGTCGCGTTTGCTGGGCGACCTCAGTCAAAGAATTCGTTAGGACAGTCACAGTTCTAGTGGCTTAACAACAGGGTTTTAAAAATCTTCGCGTTCGTACTCGGCAATTTTTTGCGGTTCAGGGATTTTCAGCTCTTGAGGCTCATAATCATCATCCCAAACATCTCCTTCCCGCTCATATTTCGGATCTGGAGCACTTGGAGGGGTAGAAGACCCACTATCACTCCAGTTATCCTCCTCTTGATATGCATATTGTTGCTGAGGGGCTTCTTGACGCTCTACGGGGACTGGCTCCGCTTCCCAGGCTTCCGTTTCCCACGCTTGTTGAGCAGGCGCAGCCTGGCGAGCAGGTGCGTAAGCAGTGGTCGGTTCTCCAGGGCCAAGCTGGTTCGTGGTAGACGCCGTCTTAGGAATATAGTCTTCTTCATCGCTTAATTCCCAGGGTGGAATCCCTAAACCCATCCGCTCCAGAATGCCGACCGTCAGTTGATTCAGGCGCTCTTCCGCCCCTTCAAAAACGATCAAGCGATCAGGCCCTGTACTGACAATCTCTTCCACGGGCAGCTCGTAGGTGCTCAACACCTGAGACGGAATCAGGGGCACTCCAATCGATGCGATGACTAAAGAGGCAACTTCCCCTGTGCTGGTATCAAACTTAAACCCTCGGACTTTGCCTAAAAGTTCTCCAGCTTCGGTAATGACTTCGTTATTAATTAAAGTACTGAAGTCGAAAGTATCGATTTCTTCAATCGCGGTCTCATCATCGACCAGGATCACATCTCCAATCTGCCGAATATTACTGAGATACATGTAGCGCTCATCGCCAGTAACCAGGGTATTCCGCAAACCCACGACGGCGACTTCTCGCTGATCAACATCTACCCAAAGCTGGGTAATCACCCCCAGTTTTTTACCCGTACTGCGGGTAATGACTTGAGTACCGATAAAGTCAGCGCGTTGTTGAACTTGTTCAGATATGGCCATGCGTGAATCCTGAGCCGAATTCTTGAGTTTTCGGGTGGGGTAAATTTTGTTAATCGTACCTTTACAATGTCACAAAAACTATCGCACACGGTACATTTTTACACCTTAACCACTCCATTTTAGTGCCTTTGGGAAGTGGGCACCTCTTTTCTAAGGTGTTGATATCACCCCAAGACTGTTGCCGATCAAGGCTAATATCTCCCAGAGAGCATGATGGGTTCATACCTTGATGGGGTAGAACTGACCGGCAAACTTCATTTGACCCTAAGTGACTGCTTTATCGCTCCAGCTATATTAAAGTCAGAACCCTCGCGTTAGCTTAGACCTCTCATACATCAAGATTATGGTCAGCATAGCTTCACCCCCCATCGCATCCGCCTTAACCCTCCGCATCAACCTGAGTGATGAGCAGTTTTTTCAACTCTGCCAGGACAATAGCGATTTAAAATTTGAGCGCACCACCCTAGGAGAATTAGTCATTATGCCTCCAACAGGCGGGTTAACAGGCGATCGCAATGCCGATTTAACGTTTCAACTCAGAGCTTGGAATCGCCAAACTCGCCTTGGGAAGTCTTTTGATTCCAGTACAGGTTTCCAGCTTCCCAATGGAGCCAATCGTTCTCCTGATGCTTCATGGGTTGCTATCGAACGCTGGAATGCTCTAACACCTACCGAGCAAGAACGCTTTGTTCCGCTTTGTCCTGATTTTGTAGTTGAGCTGCGGTCCGCAAGTGATGCTTTGGCCCCCTTACAGGCCAAACTGCAAGAATATATGGAACATGGTGCTCGACTCGGTTGGCTGATTGATCCCAAACAACAGGTTGTGGAGATCTATCGTCCCAATCAACCTGCCGAGGTGGTCCAAGCCCCTACTCAACTTTCTGGAGAGCCAGTTCTACCAGGCTTTGTCTTAGATTTATCTACGATTTTCTAACGCATCTTTCAGGAAATACCTTCTAGGGGTAGAGTCGAGATGACCGCTTAAGATACGACGATCATAGGTAATTCCCTTGACTGCTACTCCTCAGCCTTTAAGCCAACGTGGACATCTACTAACTGAACAGATTAATCCCAACAGTCGCAATCTCGATCAGTTGACGGCATTAGAGTTGGTTGATCTCTTTAATCAAGAAGATCAACAGCTAATAAGCGCGATTGCCACAGCCCGAGAACCCTTGGCAGCAGCCGTAGAGAAAACGGCTCAGGCATTGAGACAAGGTGGACGGCTTTTTTATGTCGGGGCAGGAACCAGCGGCCGTTTAGGGGTACTGGATGCAGCCGAATGTCCGCCTACATTTTGCACACCGCCTGAAATGGTGCAGGGCATCTTAGCAGGGGGAGACGCTGCCTTAGTCAGAAGTTCAGAAGCCCTGGAAGATCGGGCGGGTGATGGTGCAGCTGCGATCGCAGAACGAAACGTCTCCGAAACCGATGTAGTGGTAGGGATTACCGCCGGTGGAACGACACCCTTTGTCCATGGTGCCTTGCAAGCCGCCAATAAGCGGGGAGCAACCACCGTTTTTATGGCCTGCGTTCCTGCCGATCAGGTCTCCATCGATGTCGATATCGATGTGCGGCTCCTCGTAGGACCAGAGATTCTAGCGGGATCTACTCGCCTCAAGGCTGGCAGCGTCACTAAACTAGCCCTGAATATTATCTCCACGGGGGCGATGGTCCAAATTGGCAAGGTTTATGGCAATCGGATGGTGGATGTCTCGGTCACTAACAGTAAGTTAGAAGACCGGGCTCTGCGGATTATTGCTGATCTAACGGAATTACCCCGCGAACAGGCAGGAGAGTTGTTGGCAAGATGCGATCGCAAAGTGAAACTAGCCCTACTCGTCCATTGGACAGGCCTCTCTGCCGATCAGGGCCAAGCTTTGCTAGACCAACATCAAGGTAATCTACGGCAAGCTGTTCAAAGCCAATCTGCACCTTAAATGTTATGAATCGGCTTCACAACCAGGGACGACTAGCTTCTTCTAAAGCAGTCACCTCTTTAGGCGTTAAGGACCATCCCAAAGCCCCCGCATTTTCTATGGCTTGCTGTGCCGTTTTCGCTCCGGGGATGGGAATCACGCCTTCTTGAGCCATTAACCAATTCAGCGCCACTTGCGCCATGGTCTTATCATGGGCTTCCGCAAATTGACGAAGCAAGTTAGTGACTGGAGCCAATTTTCGCAATCCCTCAGGTTTAAAGCGCTGATCGGCTTTGCGAGCGCCAGTCGGAAGCTGTTCAGGCGTATATTTACCCGTTAGCAATCCCTGAGCAAGAGGGCTATAGGCCAAGATGGTGACCCCTAATTCTCTGGCCTTAGCTATCAATCCTTGACTCTCCACTTGGCGAGTAATCAGAGAATATCGCACCTGGTTCACAGCGAGAGGCACCCCTTGCTTGGCCAATAAAGCGTGAGCCGTCTGCATTTGCTTAGCACTATAGTTGCTCACACCCACGGTTTTAATCAGCCCCTGATTAACCGCCTTAGCCAATGCTCGAAATAGAGTCTCATAACTCATAAAGAAATTGAAAGGCCAATGAACCTGGTATAAATCAATCATATCTACCTGCAATCGTTTCAAACTGTCTTGAACAGTCTGAAGAACCGCATCTTCACCTAAACGCCAGGGAACCGGGCCATATTTTGTCGCCAAAAACACAGGACGCTGACAGTCTCGAGAGAACTGACCTAACAGGCGCTCAGATTCTCCCCATCCATAAATTTCAGCCGTATCAAATAGGGAAATTCCTGCCTGAACCGCAGATTGAAACGCATCAGCGACCTCCGCTTCACCATACTGATCGCCATAACCCCAAAAGATCCGATCGCCCCATGACCATGTGCCAATGCCTACAGCTGATACCAGTGGTCCATTAGGGCCCAGTTGCTTCGTTGCCATTAGTAAACACTTCTTAATATTTCTACTTCTAGTGTAATAAAAATCACTTTGGATAGGAGTACTTTACTATCTTCGTCAACAAGAATCTCAAGCCGTAAGTAGAGTCTAGATTTAACTTTTTATTACTAATACTCAGATGATGGCAACTATTTTAGTTTTTTTCTTTCATGGGTAAAGAAAATAGCTATAGACAAGTGCAAAGCATATATATCAAAGGCTTTAGACTACAAGCAACAAGACCATAGCAAATAAGATCCAAAGGCTTTATTAAGACTTTATCGCTTCGGGCAATGAAGGATTATGGTAAGTCTGAAATAGTCTGTTATAAATAGTCAGCATTAGCAAACAAAATATGTTTGCTTTGTACATAAAATGGCATAGCAAAAGTTTCCTTGAACCAGTTTCCAAATGGTTCCCTATTGCAGATATTGGACTTAGAGCTAAAAATCAATGGATGCCTTCTTAAATATATTCACCAACTCGTTGGTGACATCAGTTAATACGAGCAGCCTCATACTAGGTCAAGCTGCTTCTAATCCCTTGGACACAATCATAAATGGAGTGAGTCAATCACTGCCTGCCGTCATTGGGGCAGCTGCTTTTCTGATTATTGGTGTAATAGTCGCCTAT
Organism: Acaryochloris sp. CCMEE 5410; assembly: GCF_000238775.2. Classification (NCBI taxonomy): domain Bacteria; kingdom Bacillati; phylum Cyanobacteriota; class Cyanophyceae; order Acaryochloridales; family Acaryochloridaceae; genus Acaryochloris; species Acaryochloris sp. CCMEE 5410. Next base: position 1,902,074 of record NZ_AFEJ02000002.1, read on the forward strand.
TTCGTTAAGTGGTTTGTACAAGCCCTTCTCTCCAAAACAGATATCGATAATCGTATCGCCCGCTGGTTATCGGGGTCTGGTGACTCACATGTGGCGGCCAACGTTGAGAAACTGATTGGATCGATCGTTTTTTGGATCGTCGTCCTATTTGCAGTGGTTGGTGCTCTAGATTCTTTAAAACTAGACAACATCTCTACTCCTCTCAACGACCTGTTGAGTAAAGTATTGGGGTATCTACCCCAAATCGGAGGGGCCATAGCCCTGATGGGAGTGGCGTGGGTGATCGCAACGCTGGTCAAGATGGTTGTGGTCAGGGTCCTCCAGTCCTTGTCAGTAGATGAGCGATTGAGTGCGGCTTCCGGTCCAGCAGATGCCAGTGGACAACAGCCTGTCTCCATTAGCGAAACCCTAGGCAACACCATTTACTGGTTTATCTTCCTACTGTTCCTACTCCCAATTTTAGAAACCCTGAAATTGCAAGGACCACTACAGCCTGTACAGGCAATGGTTCAAGACATTTTGGAAGTTTTACCTAATGTCTTGGGTGCTGTTCTGATTGGAGTAGCTGGCTGGTTTGTGGCCCGTATTGTTCGCATGATCGTCACCAATTTGCTAACAGCGAGCGGGGCCGATCGATGGGGGCAACAACTCGGTTTAACGCAAGCCATTGGTGGTCAGAGCCTCTCTACTTTGGCAGGCAGCGTTGTATACGTCTTTATCCTAATTCCATTCGCAATTTCTGCGTTTCAAGCCTTAGGGATTGCGGCTATTTCTGAACCTGCAGTTGAAATGTTGCGGGATGTCCTGAGAACAATCCCTCGCATCTTCACAGCTGCCGTCATTTTGGGTGTGGCTTACATCCTTGGAAAAATTGTGGGCGACTTGGTTTCTGGTTTGCTCGCCAATTTCGGGTTCAACAACATCTTCCAGATTTTGGGACTCCAAGCAGCTCAAGAACCCACAGATAGCATTTCTGAAGATGGACCCATCAACACGTCTTCTGGTAAAACTCCTTCCGAGATTGCTGGAATCGTCGTTTTGGTCGGCACCATTTTAGTCTTCTTAATCCCTGCCACGGATGTTCTTCAATTCCAACCCTTAACTGGTGTTATTACTGAACTCCTCAGGATTTTGGCCCAAGTGCTGGTCGGGGTATTGGTGTTTGGAATTGGTCTCTATCTGGCCAATATGACCTTCAATATCGTCTCCAGCTCTGGTGGAGCCCAAGCTCGCATGGTCGCTCAAGCCGCTCGGGTTGCCATTATCGCCTTAGTGTCTGCAATGGCTCTACAACAAATGGGCATTGCGACGAATATTGTCAACTTAGCCTTTGGACTACTGCTCGGTGCAATTGCCGTAGCGCTAGCACTGGCGTTTGGTTTTGGCGGTATGGACATCGCTGGAGAACAAGTGCGTAAATGGCTGAATGATTTTGAATCACGGCGCTAAACCGTCAATTGGGTCATCCCATACTCTAAAAAGCCCTGCTGAGTTAATCAGCGGGGCTTTTTGATATCCATATCTGTACTAAAACATGTCTATGCTAAAACTCAGCATTCAAGGGGGTACGAGGGAACGGAATCACATCTCGAATGTTCGCCATCCCCGTCATAAACTGAACCAATCGTTCAAACCCTAGCCCAAAGCCTGCATGGGGGACTGTACCATAGCGGCGAAGATCAAGATACCACCAATAATCTTCTAAGAGCAGCCCTTGAGCGATGATCCGTTGCTCCAATAGATCCAAACGCTCCTCTCGTTGAGAGCCACCGATGATCTCGCCAATTTTAGGGACCAGAACATCCATGGCGGCAACTGTTTTATCGTCATCATTCATCCGCATATAGAACGCTTTAATCTGTTTGGGGTAATCCGTGACAATCACTGGCTTTTTGAACAGTTCTTCCGATAAATAGCGCTCATGCTCAGACTGTAAATCCAACCCCCATTCCACAGGGAACTCAAACTTGCGACTGGCTTTCTCTAGCTGATTCACAGCCTCGGTATAGGTAATCCGCTCAAACTCACTGTTGATAATTGTGTCAGCCGTCTCTAAAACAGATTTATCAATTCGCAGATTAAAAAACTCAAAATCTTCAGGACACTGCTCTAATACCGATTTAAAAACATGTTTGAGAAAGGCTTCCGCCAGATCCATATCCCCCTGTAAATCACAGAACGCAACCTCTGGTTCCACCATCCAAAATTCTGCTAGGTGCCTGGAAGTATTGGAATTTTCTGCTCTAAAGGTCGGACCAAAAGTATAAACATTACAGAAGGCAGAGGCCATAATCTCTCCTTCTAACTGTCCGCTCACCGTCAAATAGGTCGGTTTGCCAAAAAAATCTTGACTGTAGTCAACCGTTTGGTCTTCCGATAGAGGAACATTCTGAAGATTTAAGCTGGTGACCGCTAATTGCTCTCCTGCCCCCTCACAGTCACTAGCCGTGATGATAGGTGTATGAATCCACATAAAGTCCCGTTCTTGGAAAAATTGATGAATGGCCTGGGAACAGGCATTACGAATTCGGAACACTGAACCCAAGGTATTGGTGCGCGATCGCAAATGGGCAATCGTCCGTAAAAACTCAAAAGAATGTCGCTTTTTCTGGAGTGGATAAGTCTCTAAATCCGCTGTTCCCCATACTTGCACCGCCTTGGCGACTAGCTCAACACGCTGATTTTTCCCTTGAGATGCCACCAACTCCCCCTCAATAGATACAGAGGATCCAGTATTCAATAATTTGAGAGTTTGCTCATACTCTGGCAGGTCTTGGTTGACAACCACTTGCAGTCCCTGTAGCGATGACCCATCATTCACATCTAGGAATGCAAACTCTTTTAGCTCTCGTTTTGTACGAACCCAACCTTGCACTTTCATGCTTTCGCCCGGTGTCCCATGACGAAGTAACTCAATAATCCGTCTAATTTCCATGCAGAAATGCCACTTTTTTTATTACCAACACTGTCATCAGTCTAATCTGCGAATACTGTGGTCGGTATACTGGCACAAACTTCAATCGACCCATATTTCTAGGGATTATTGTCAACTTGACAAATCAAGAAAATTGCCAGAACAACTATCTCTATGTCACATTAGTGACTACTAGAAACATACCGACCTGCACAACGTCTCCAGATAAACAATCGTTTATAATAATTGTTTTCTTCTAGGTATATAAATTAACTAGGGTTTTAACTAACTATGATTAGGCCTCTTCACTCTGCAGCTCTGATTGCTATTGCAGCCTCGATAACCCCCATGTCTGCCGTAGCTCAAGTATCAACCTCAGAAGCCAACCCAACTTCTGAAGTGTTAACCGTTGCTCAAAATGCTGTAACCCCTAACCGTAATGCCCTAGCAAATCAGCAAGCTTATGTATTAGGACCTGGAGACGAAATCCAGCTCACAATGTTTGGGCAACCTGAACTGTTTACCACTAACTACCGAGTGTTAGTAGATGGGACGGTCAGCCTACCCTTAATCGGTCGGGTTCCGGTCGTCGGTCGCTCGATTGGCCAGGCTGAACGAGAAATATCTTTGCGCTACACACGCTTGTATCGACGCCCTTACGTCACCATGGTTTTGGTGAGAGCAAGAACAGTCACCCTAGCCGTAACAGGTGAAGTTAGAAGGCCTGGGACTTACCCAGTGGAATCGCCTAATCAAATCCCTACTGTGACCCAACTAATTCAGTTAGCGGGTGGTGCATCACAATCTGCCGATTTAAGTAACGTCATCGTCAGACGTCCTCAATTGAATGGATCCGTACAGAACATCCCAGTAGATTTACTCAGGCTACTCCAGGAAGGCGACTTAAGCCAGAATCTAGAGTTACGTGATAAAGATACCGTTGTCATCAATGCCACTACAGAAATAGATAGACGGAACTCCTTACTGGTCAGTAATGCCAGCTTTTCTGCAGATCGGTCTGAGCCGATCAACATAGCCATTGTGGGTGAGGTGTATCGTCCCGGTCCTCATACCATACGACCAGGTAGTGCTGACGTTAGAGATGCAGGAACCCTTGGAAATTCCAGGGCAGCATCCACAGAATTACCCACCGTCACCCAAGCCATTCAAACAGCTGGTGGTATCAAACCAGAGGCCAATATTCGTGAAGTTCGAGTCATTCGACGTCCCCACAACGGAGACCCACAGACTATTGGTGTTGATCTCTGGAAGCTTTTGAAAGAAGGCGATTTATCTCAAGATATTGCCTTACAAGCAGGGGATACGATTGAAGTTCCCAAGGCCGTTGGCCTAACTGCTGCAGAAATGACAGAATTAGCGACGGTTAGCTTTGCCCCTGCCACGATCGACGTTAATGTAGTCGGAGAAGTTAAAAGCCCTGGAGTTGTCAAGATTCAACCCAATACTCCACTCAATACTGCCGTGCTAGCAGCTGGGGGATTTGATGATAGACGAGCGAATAAAAGCAAAGTTAAGTTAATCCGCCTCAATCCAGATGGTACCGTTGCTCAAAGGGATATCAAGGTCAATTTTAGCGAACCCGTCAATGAAGACACGAACCCTGCCCTTCGCAACAATGATGTCATTGTCGTCGGCCGCTCTGGATTGACGAAGTTTGGGGATGGTTTGCGCAATGTGCTCTCCCCCATTACCAGCGGTTTTGGCCTCTTTAACATTTTGTTCTAAGGGACTGACAACTCGATTACAGACCATCCATCATCACCACATACTGTCCAACAACAGCACATGAGTTTTATGTGCTGTTGTTGCGTTTTGCCCCAATGAACAGCAAAGCGGGCAGTTGCCCGATATGATAATTGGCAAGATTCACAGGATAGGACAATATGCGCATCCTTTTCGTTTCAGCAGAAGTTGCTCCATTTGCCAAAGTTGGTGGCATGGCAGATGTGGTTGGAGCACTTCCTGCCGTCCTTAGGAGTATGGGGCACGATGTGCGCATATTTATGCCTTACTACGGTTTTCTTCCAGATAAAATCACGATTCCTAAAGAACCAGTTTGGTCAGGGTCGGCTATGTTCGAAGATTTCACCGTCTTCGAAACAGTATTACCTCAAGCAGACGTTCCCCTCTATTTATTCAAACATTCAACTTTTTCTCCTCGCCATATCTACGGTGGAGAGAACGAAGACTGGCGTTTTACGTTCTTTGCTAATGGCGCTGCAGAATTTTGTTGGAACTATTGGAAACCTGACATTGTTCATTGCCATGACTGGCATACAGGGATGATACCGGTTTGGATGCATCAATCTCCAGATATATCGACCGTCTTTACCATTCACAATCTAGGGTATCAAGGCCCTTGGCGATGGCGATTGGAGCAGATGACTTGGTGCCCATGGTATATGCAAGGACATAACACCTTAGCAGCAGCCGTCCAATATGCAGACCAAGTGAATACCGTCTCTCCAACCTATGCTCAACAGATTCAGACCACTGCTTATGGCGAAACCCTAGAAGGACTGATGTCCTTCATTAGCGGGAAACTCGTGGGTATTTTAAACGGAATCGACGTTGAGTCTTTTGACCCCAGTACTGACAAGTACATTCCCAAAAATTACTCTGCTACCTCCTTAGACAAACGTCGAGCCAATAAGATTGCATTGCAAGAAGAGTTGGGCTTAGAGGTTAATTCTGGTGCGTTCGTAGTAGGGATGATTGCCCGTCTCGTCGAGCAAAAAGGCTTAGATCTAGTCATTCAGGTTCTTGACCGATTTATGGCGTATACAGATGCACAATTTGTACTGTTGGGCACCGGCGATCGCTACTATGAAACTCAGCTATGGCAAATTGCCTCAAGGTTTAACGGTCGGATGTCTACGCAGCTTCTGTACAATCCAGGATTATCCAGGCGAGTATATGCTGGAGCTGATGCATTTCTAATGCCCAGTCGGTATGAACCCTGTGGCATCAGCCAAATGCTCGCCCTGCGGTATGGATGTGTTCCAATCGTTCGTCGAACAGGTGGATTAGTAGACACCGTTAGCCATCATGACCCCAATGAGCAAACAGGGACAGGCTACTGTTTTGATCGATACGAACCACTGGATTTATATACCTGTATGATTCGGGCTTGGGAAGGATTTCATTATCATGATGCCTGGCAATCACTACAGAAACGAGGCATGCAAGTGGATTTTAGCTGGGCTAAATCTGCAAAGGAATACAATAAGATGTATCAAAAAATATTAGGACTGCCCTCTACAGCCATCTCTTAATAACATTTCAAACCTCTATAAGCTGCTGTTGTTACTCACTAATGTGGCATCAAAGACAGGTTGACCGTCTGCTCTTATGAGACAATGCAAGAGTAATAAAATACATATGTCGAGGGAAGAGCTTAGGGCTTGCCATCTTAAACACCAGATGCCAATTAGTTATTAACGGCTAGCGAATACTATTACTAACAAAAAGCATTGCTGAATGTTATCGGTTTGCTGCGTCCACTGAAATAACTGCTGCTTAGGTGTATTGTTGTCTGTCCTCAAGCATTCGTTTACCGTTCAATTCTAATCTCTGAGTTTTACCATGACCATTTATATTGGCAATCTGTCTTACCAAGCCACTGAAAACGATGTCCGAGAAGTTTTTAATGAATATGGCACTGTTAAGCGAGTTGTTCTCCCAGTAGATCGTGAAACAGGCCGGATGCGGGGTTTTGCCTTCGTGGAAATGACAGAAGATAATGATGAAGAAACAGCAATTGCTGATTTAGATGGTGCTGAGTGGATGGGAAGACAGCTAAAAGTCAATAAAGCTAAGCCTCGCGAACGATAAATGCTCATTCCAAAATTCTCAGTTATCTTTAGCAATTCACCTATAGCCTTTCAGTATTAAATCTGTGTCGGGAGCCTTAACGGCTCATAGGGCAGATACGAAAATTCAATATCATGAGCCCTATATTTGAGATTTTTCTCAAAAAAGAAACCGCTTCGTTATCCAACAGATGAAGCGGTTTCTTTTTTGAGAAAATTTATTAAAGACTATTGATACAAACTTCGAAAACGCTTTGTCTATATTCAAGAAAGCTGAGAACACAAGTGTGGATGAGTGGCCAGTGGACACCAAACCCTCAAAACTAAGGGCGACTCAAAGAGTATTTACTAATCAGTTCGACATGTTGGCTTTGAGTGCTCAAGCCAACAAATGACCAAAGACAAACTACTTTTAAGAACGAACTATCGTCTTAGTTATCAACGAGAAACCTGCACAAAAGTACCTAGTTAGCGATAACTAGGTACTCTCAATCATCCTTTCAAATATCGTGCAAGGATTCTTGACTAGCTTCCCCGGCTAGCGGTTTGAGCATAGAGAAGAATCAGAAACACACAAGGTATGAAGACGAATAAAGCGGTAGCAATTGCACCTAAATCATTAACTGGCATAGGAATTAATCTCTATCTCATCTGGGCATTTATAAACTTTACAATACCATTTTTGCTAAACCTCTTTGGAAAGATTTATCAATACCTACTTGAACAACACGGATGGTCATGCCTCTTTAGGTTTCCTTATACAGGTCGCAATTGGAATGACCATGACAGCTATGAAGGCTTGGTTTTAATGGAAGCAGACCCAAGCACCAAAGTTTGACAAGCTAGACGATACGTCTCGGGTTTTCTCTTAAGCTTGGCATCTTCTACGGGCGTTCGAGGAGAAAGGTTTTCCATTCCCTCAACAACCTCAATAAGGCATGTTCCACATTGGCCATAGCCTCCGCAGTTCATTAACTTACCCTTAAACGTATAGAGGTCAATTTTGTTATCCAGCGCAACCGAGCGTAGATCATCTTCTTCTAAAACATCTATCTCTTGGCTTTCATTAACAAACAGAATGCTGGACATAGCTGGCGATATACCTTGGATCTGAGATTTATTTAGTAAATGTTTACAGGTGAAGGGTTCAGAACAGAGAGTTTAGCAATAAGTTCATCAGCAGGCAGGCCGACCAATTGCCAGTTCGCCCGAATTTCAAATCGTTAAGTTCTCTTGCATTGAGTCCCTACTCTAGTTACACTTCGTTATACACTTTATTGTTTCGTATAGTACATTAGGTTGCCCTCAATCATTCAAACTCCAGAATCATTTACCACTGTTTCCTAAAGTTTGAGTGTGTCTTGCTTGTTTTAATAATAATCAGCATATTAGCCTACACCGTTGAGTTCTAGTGACTTCAATGTCAACTTAGGTCTGCCATGTAAGCACTAAGTATGATTCAATGAATCACAGTGACGACAGCAGTTGGCTTAAATTACTGAATTACTGCAATTGATACAAGAAGGGCTTCATAAACCAATTGGTTGTGAGGTCTTATTAGGATCGGCCCATTAAAAAAATGCTGCAAGTTAAAGTATTGACGTTTTAAGAGGAGGAGCGTAGTCGATGGGACTACCCTGGTACCGAGTACACACAGTCGTCCTGAATGATCCAGGACGACTGCTATCTGTGCATTTGATGCACACTGCCCTGGTGAGCGGCTGGGCAGGCTCCATGGCACTCTACGAGTTGGCCAAGTACGATCCAAGCGATCCAGTATTAAACCCCATGTGGCGTCAAGGCACATTCGTTATGCCTGTGATGACTCGCATTGGTGTCACTCACTCTTGGAGTGGCTGGACAGTTACTGGTGAGCCTTGGGTTACACAGCCAGGAATTTTAGGCGCACACCTAAACTTCTTTAGTTATGAGGGTGTCATCCTCATGCATATCCTGGCTGCAGGTTTGTTTTTCTTAGCTGCCGTTTGGCACTGGATTAACTGGGATTTAGACATCTACTATCCCGATGGTTCTTCTGAGCCCGCAAGTGATTGGCCCAAAATTTTCGGTCTTCACCTACTGACATTAGGAATTGTTTGTTTCGGCTTTGGATCTCTCCACTTAACTGGAATCTTAGGCCCAGGCATGTGGGTTTCGGATCCTTACGGACTCACAGGTCATGTGCAAGGGGTTAGCCCAGATTGGAGACCATTTGCCTTTGACCCCTACAATCCCACGGGTTTGGTTACTCACCATATCTCTGCAGGGATTGCCCTCATCATTGGCGGCATTTTCCATACTGTTTCTCGTCCTTCTGAGCGCCTTTATAACGCTCTCAGCATGGGTAACGTTGAAACCGTACTATCCAGTTCTGTTGCCTTTGTAGCTGCGGCTGCATTCGTAATGGTTGGAACCATGTGGTATGGAAGTGCAACTACTCCAATCGAATTGTTTGGTCCTACTCGTTATCAGTGGGATAGCGGTTACTTCCAAACTGAAATCCAGCGCCGTGTGCAGTCTGGTCAAACATGGGATCAAATCCCTGAGAAGCTTGTTTTCTACGATTACATCGGTAATAGCCCTGCTAAAGGTGGTTTATTCCGCACAGGTGCTATGAACAGTGGTGACGGTATTGCTAGAGCATGGGAAGGTCATCCTACATTTACGGATTCAGAAGGTCGTGAGTTGTTCGTGCGGCGCATGCCCAACTTCTTCGAAACTTTCCCAGTTGTTCTAACTGACAAAGATGGTGTTGTCCGCGCTGACATTCCTTTCCGACGAGCTGAATCTCGATACAGCTTTGAGCAGAAAGGCGTTTCAGTCTCCTTTGAAGGTGGTACTCTAAACGGTCAAACCTTCACCGATGCTCCTTCTGTTAAGAAGTATGCTCGTAAAGCTCAGCTCGGTGAACCTTTCGAGTTCGATCGTGAAACGCTTGGTTCTGATGGTGTTTTCCGAACCAGCACTCGTGGTTGGTTTGCATTCAGCCACTCTTGCTATGCACTACTCTTCTTCTTCGGTCACTGGTGGCATGGCGCTCGTACTATCTTCAAGGATGTGTTCGAGGGTGTTGATCCTAACCTACCTGAAGAGCAAGTGGAATGGGGTGTCTTCCAGAAAGTTGGTGACACAACCACCCGTGCTTAGTTAGTCCTAAGAGGATGTTGAATTCTAAGGAAGTGCTGATTTAGCACTCACTAGGTTCAAAAAGAAGGCTACTGAACGCTTCTAAGTCCGACAATGATTAGAATGTGTATAGGTAGCCTTCTTAGTTATTTGAATTAGCATTTATTGAGGGGTTTTAATCCTATGGACGTTATTGCTTACGTATTTATTCTTGCCTGTCTAATCGGGTTGTTTTTCTTTGCAGTCTTCTTCCGCGAGAAGCCTACTCGAATCTAGATTGACCGAGCTTCTAAAGTACTAGCTGCATTTAGGCTAGCTCAAAAAGTTCAACAATAAAAACCGCTTTCTTTTGAAGGCGGTTTTTTGCATCAACTGACTCTACTCAGGAATCAATCCCTTGGGGGGGGTAATTTCTATGCGTTTTCTCTCTATATCGACGATCGGTACTAGAGCTGAGACAAATGGTAGCAGAATCGTTTTTGTAGTGTCGGCAAGTTGAATTTCCAGCAAATCATTGCCTGCACTGGCAAGGCTAACGACTGAACCTACGACTGCTTGGGTTTGGTGATCAACAACTGTTATGCCGATCAAATCAGATAGATAATACTCGCCCTCTGCCAAGGTGGGGCGATCATTGCTGCGAACAAGAAGTTTAGTTCCTTTTAGAGCTTCGGATTGATCTCTAAAGTTGACATTGGCCAATTTAACAACGTAAATCCCTTTGCGTTCAACAAAGCGACCTCTGATAAGTTGAATCTCTTCTGGAGTCGATGCTCCGATAGGGGGTACTAGCCAGCGGGGGCCCGGCTGGGTAAAGCGCTCAGGAAAGTCTGAATCTGGATAAACTTTAACCTCTCCATTTAATCCATGGGCACCTACGATGGTGCCAACTTCTAACCATTCTTCTGAAGTATCATCATTGGGTAAATCTGGGGAAAGGGAGTCACTCACCGGCATATCCTTTGAGTTGACATAAGCTGGAAGAACTTCATTATGCCTTGTTGCTTCGGTACACTTCTTCAATCACTTGAACGAGTCGCTGCATGGCGATGGTTATTTCTTCGTCAGTGGCGGTTAAGCTAATGCGCAAACATTGATGCTTGTGGGGCCAGTCTTGGGATAAACCGGGAAAGAAAGAGTGGCCAGGAACAACAATCACCCCTACTTGCTTTAGCTGTTGATAGAGTTGCCAGTCTGAAATGGGCAATTCTTTAAGCCACAACCAGGCAAAAATTGCACCTTCACCCAAATGTAAAAACCAGGGCAGAGTGGAGGGCATATGTTGGTCGAGGGTGGATTGGAGGAGGGCGAGCTTAGCTTGATAGTAAGGCCGAATCACCTGGACGGAGATATTAGCTAAGGCACCGGATTGGATGGCTTGGGCTGCGATCGCTTGTCCGTATCGCCCAGAATGAATACAGACATTGGTTTGGAAGGCTTCTAGGGTTTGAATGATACGCTCATCGCCAATGGCAATACCAACCCGTTCCCCAGGCAAGCCCGCTTTAGACAAGCTCATGCAATGGACAACGTTATTCCCTAAGATGGGTGCGATCTGGGTGTAATTGAGGCTGGGGTAGGGGGGCCCATAGGCGGAATCAATCAAGACTGGAATATCAAAGGGAGCCGCCAGATCGGCAATCTGTTTTACCTCGGCCTTACTGAGGACGTTCCCCGTGGGATTACAGGGGCGCGAAAAAATGATGCAGCCTGTGGTTTCATCGAAGTGCAGCTGTTCAAAGTCTGGCCTGTATTTGAACCGATGGGCCGTTTCGTCAATCTCTAAGGTAGGTTGATAGGCTTTTAAGGCTTCTGGGGTCAGGCAAATACCACCATATCCGGTGTAGTCCGGCGAGAGGGGCAAGACAATATTTTTGAGCTGCCCCGTTTCAGTTGCCCCGCCAAAGGCATTCGCGGCCAAGAAGTAGAGGGCTTGGCTACCTGGCGTAATCAGGATTTGGCGATCCGTGAGGTTGAGGCCATAGCGCTGATTAAAATCTTTTTGAATCGCCTCGACTAAGGGCTGATAGCCCTGGCTGGTGCCGTAGCGACAAACCACTTCACCGTAATCAGGACTTGCTAACAATTGGGTGGTGCAGTCCCGCCATAGCTGTTCGACCTCAGGTAGGATAACCGGATTGCCTGCACTGAGATTGATAAAGGATTCATCGGGATTGGCTCTCAAGGTTTCGATAATGTCTTTCATGATGGCGCGAACACCCGTCAAGGCAGACATCTGATTGCCAATTTGCGAAAGCGTTGGAGGCATTGATTATGAGCCAATCAAGAGTTTATCGTTTTGCACTTGGGACCTTGCCCCACCAGGTAGGGCAGATCCCAATATCTTAGGGGGTGTAGGCTGAACTCGCAATCCCTTTAGGCTAGTCCCTAGCCATCAAGTTTCACGGATCAAATAATAGATCTAGCAATCTCTGAAAATTTTCTGAGGTGGGATGGTGTTTATAGTGTCGCAGTCTCTCAATACAGTGTTGTTGATCAGGATGAAACCAATGGGGAACGAGTAACGATGCAACTGTGGTGCCCCAAAATAAACCCTGAGTCAGACTCGTTACATTTGCTGGTCGCCGCGTTGTACTGGCACTGCTGAAATCCAGTAAAACAGGGCCTTGAGTGGTCACAATACTATGGGCCGTTACACATCGAAGGTTGCCGTGATCTAGACTTGCTTGATCGAGCTGAAAGGCTTGCCAAAGCAGTTGAGTCAACTGAGATTGTAGGGTTGTGTGAGTCAAGGCCTGAAACGATTGCAGCCAGACCAACAATGGTTGCCCTACCACATGGTCCATCAGTAAAAAATTTGGGCTGCTACCCAGGAGTTGAGGGCCAACTTGGTGAGTATTAGCAAGGGTCAGCATTGAAGCTTCTTGGGCAAATGATGGACGAGAGGCATCTGCGCGTCGCACCTTCAGGGCGATCTGCTGGTCCTGGTGCTGGGCTAATAGGACTAACCCGCAATAGCCTAACCCCAAACAATGCCAGCCCTGAATCTGCTTGGGACCCCAATCATAAATGGCAGTGATGCCTAGATCTGACAATTCGGAGATGCGATCGCAACCCACTCGTTCATCAGGATAGGCCAGCAACCTCTGTTGAGGGGATTGCAGAATTTCAGCTAAAGGAACAGCCGTTAATCCAGTTAAGTTCACTTTGATTGGTCAAGAGCCCTAATTCGACGCCACCTTGAAAGTCATTAAATGATAGCGGTCTCTGGCCGAGAAGCCTGCTTGTGAGTAGAGTCGTTTGGCTCTGTCGTTGGCACGGGACACTTCTAAATGCAAAGCAGCAACACCCAAGCTGGCAGCCTGTCGAATGACAAAGTCTAAGACTTGTTTACCAATGCCTTGCCCCCGAGCACTTTCGATGAGAAACAGCTCATCAATAAATGCGTCTCGGCCACCTAGCTCAATGCTATAGCCAAAACATAAGGCAACATACCCCACCACTTTCTGGGAAGTAAAGATCAACCACACTCGTCCAACTTGAGAATCAGTACTGAGTAAAGGTAATACTGCATCACGCTGTTGCTGCTCCGATAAACCAATCTGTTCAAATTCATGAGAGGCACGCACTAACGGCAATAAAGCTGCGACGTGAGAATCATTGGCGACTTGAAAGTAAGGGCTATCCATCCTTGGAACTGAGGGCGATATTCATCTAGAAGGGGGAACCAAAAGTTAAGACGAATGAACTGTGCGTAATGCGGCTCCTCCTCTCCCTCCATGAGAAGATTGTGGCGGAATATGAATCTTAAACTCATGGCGTAAATCGCAGAGGCGTTGATCCAAATAAGCAGCATAATCTTCAGCAGGCCAGCGACGCTTCATACGCAAGGCCCGAAGCATGGTCAGCAAGATCTGAGGAATACTTTTCAGCCAAGTCTTGAGCAAATGCCGATGGCCAATCTCTGCCAATACACTCCGATGATCTTGATGGCGGTTAACACGATGCATAACTTGCAGTGACACTGTTGTGCCCAAAGCAGTCCAAACATGAGCCAAGATCTCGCCATCTAAATGAGTGGGACAACCAAACAAAACATGAATGGCATCATGCATATCGATATCCGCTAGCAACTCCAGTGTAACCGTGTCTGAGGCATCATTTTCAATTACTTCAGCCTGGTGAAATTCATAAATCCCCTGTCGAAGCGTTTGGGTGGATTGGGGGTTGAGATATTGAAGCGTAGCCATAAAGGATACCTCGAATAACTTGGCAGAATCATAAACCTGCGGTCCCCGTGCTAAAAGGAATCATACAGCTAGGGTAGTAGATTTTTAAGACTGTCTCTTAGGATTAGCTTGGCTACCATTATTCATTGTTTTTCTTGATTTACAGCCGTTTTGATAAATCATATTGTCGTCAGTTGGTCCGGTAACGGGACGGACGATTAAAACGATTCAAACAAGTTCTGGGCATCATATTTTTATCACGGAGTGATTTTTATTGTACTTGCGACTAAAAATAGGACTGATAGCCTTTGCCCATATGTTGGTTGGTTGTAATTTGACTGTTGCCAAACATCCGCCTAAAGAAGTCAATATGCAGCACATGATTGAAGTGGCTCGGCATCGTGACTGCTTACACCTATTCCCTGACACTACAACCTTTGATGGCTGTATATACCGAATACAACCCTATTTTGATCAGTTACCGCTTAAGGAGAAAAAAGAGGTAGCGCTTAATTTTGTAATTTATGGCAATCTTCATGCAGGGCCATCTATTATGTTTGCTGAGCTAATCAGCCCTTGCAATGCCCAGATTATTAAATATCTACGAGATGTACCCAACGATAGGCTACAAAAAGACTTTTGGGTATGGCCATGGCAATTATCAGACTATAGAAAACAAGTTGAAAAATTTGCTGAATATAATCTACCAAGAGGGTCGAATGGGGTAGATTTTCCTGAAGTTGAGTGTAATCTTAGCAACCCATAACAAGAACGGATAGATTGATCCTCAGAGATTGAATGAATGCAACCGTCAGCTTTGAACAACTTGCGATTGATGCAAACAGGTCCAGCAAGAGCTTCCATCGAATGCTCTCGGCCAAAGGCAAGTCAACAATGGATAGCTTGCATACAATATTCATGGTTCTTCGGAACAGCTGAAGATAAATATTCAAGTTCGTGTTGTGCCCAATTCTTAAGTGGCGGGTTTGGCTTCTGTAATTCCTTGTGCTTCAAGGGCCACAGCCGCTTTAAAAATCGTGTTCTCATCATAGGGGCGAGCGATTAGCTGGATGCCAACGGGCAGTTCTCCCGGCAGGAAGATGGGCACTGATAGCACGGGTAAACCAATAAAAGAGAGGGGCTGGGTGTAATAACCCAGATGGGGACGAATGGGCACCGTTTGTCCATCTAGCTCCATCGTCGTCTGCTCAATGAATGGGGCCGCACAAGGGGTAGTGGGAGCAATTATCAGATCGACGGTCTTGAAAATTTCGCGGACCTGATCGCGATACCAACGGCGAAAGCGCTGGGCTTGAAGGTACCAGCTATTCGGCATCATCGCTCCCGCCACAAAGCGATCTCGGGTAGCCGGGTCAAAATCCTGTAGACGCGTTTGTAGTCGCGGTAAATGGAGCTGGCTGCCTTCACTGGCGGTAATTAGGTAGGCGGCAGCTCTCGCCCGAGCCGATTCAGGTAAGGTCACGGTTTGGGTGACCTGTAAGGCAGAGGATACTTGGTCTAGGGCCTGGGCTACAGTGGGGGTCATGCCTCGGGTGAAATGCTCAGTTGCGATGGTCTTCGACCGGCCTGTGGCCATCGCAACCCGTATCCGCGTCATATCCCCAGATAAATCCGGGGCAACAGGCGGACGGTCCGTACAAATGGGGTCGCGAGGGTCAGACCCTTGCAACACCTCAAAGGCTAGAGCAATATCTTCCACCGAGCGGGCAAAGGGGCCAATATGATCCAAGCTGCTCGAAAACAGGTAGGCACCTGCCCGAGAGAGACGACCATAGGTGGGCTTAAAACCATAGACACCACAAAGCGAAGCGGGTACCCGAATCGATCCATTGGTATCTGAGCCTAAAGTCAGGGGTACGAGGCCAGCCGCCACTGCCGCCGCTGATCCACCCGAGGAGCCACCGGACATTCGAGTCGGATCATGGGGATTGGGGGTAACGCCATAGTGATGATTGATGGTGACAAAGCCATAGGCATATTCATCCATATTCAGCGCTCCCACCAAAATTGCGCCTGCAGCTTTGAGGCGGGCCACCGCAGTTGCATCGTGGCTGGCGGGGGGCTGGCTTTGATTAATTTTGGAGCCAGCTAAGGTGACCGTTCCAGCAATATCAAACAGGTTTTTGACCGCAAACGGAACGCCAGCTAGAGGACCGACCGTTTCTCCCGCAGCCAGTTTGCGATCCAGGGTTTCGGCATTGGCTAAGGCAGAAGCCTCTAGAACTGTCGTAAAGCAGTTGTGATCCTCTCGACTAGAGATATGCGTCAATGCTGCTTCAACGATGGATGTGGCTGAACGCTCTCCGGTTTTAACCTGGTGAGCAATTTGAGCTGCCGTCAAACTCATGGTTCAAACTGAGGCGCAGCCTCTAAGGTATCCGGCAAAGGAAAGTCTAAAACGGGCTGGGCAATTCTGTGGATTTGCTCAAAGCTCTCGACTACGCCTGGGAGTTGATCTGGGGGAATCGATAGTCCGAGTAGCTTAGCCATCTCAGTCACATACGCTGAGGCAAAAGCACCCGAATCATTAGATGGTGAAGCTGGAGACTTTGACATGGGGCAGGTATGAAGAGGCAACAGGTCTAGAATAACGGACCCATAAACGCATCAAGAGCACCCGTTTCCTTGCCGTTGAACAAAATAGTGGCCCAGGGATGTCCTCAATTCCGCTCATAATATAAATAGTGCATAACGACTATCGCCCCCAAAGGAATCCATGGCTAGAGACCTGAGAAAATTTATCCAACGCCTCGAAGAGCGAGGCCAACTCAAACGCATCCAAGCCTTGGTGGATCCCAAACTTGAAATTGCTGAAATTTCGGATCGGATGTTGCAGCAGGGTGGGCCAGGGCTGCTGTTTGAAAACGTTAAAGGCTCTGACTATCCTGTGGCGGTGAACCTGTTGGGCACCGTGGAGCGCACTTGCTGGGCGATGAATATGGAATCCCAATCCGAGTTGGAGGATCTGGGTAAAAAGTTGGCAATGCTGCAGCAGCCCAAGCCGCCTAAGAAACTGAACCAATTTATCGACTTTGGCAAAGTCCTGTTTGACGTAGTTAAGGCCAAACCCCAGCGGGATTTGCTGCCCCCTTGCCATCAGGTGGTGCTCAAGGATGAGCAGGTGGATTTGAATAAAATCCCGATGATTCAGCCCTATATCGGGGATGGCGGCAAGGTGGTCACCTTTGGCCTGGTGATTACCAAGGACTGTGAAACGGGGACGCCCAATGTCGGGGTGTATCGCCTACAGTTACAGTCAAAGAACACCATGACGGTGCAGTGGCTATCGGTGCGGGGCGGAGCACGGCATTTACGCAAGGCGGCAGAGCAAGGGAAAAAACTGGAGATTGCGATCGCAATCGGTATCGACCCCCTGATCATCATGGCCGCAGCCACCCCCATCCCAGTGGATCTTTCAGAATGGCTGTTTGCTGGACTCTATGGTGGCAGTGGAGTGCACTTAGCCAAGTGCAAGACCGTCGATTTAGAAGTGCCTGCCCAAAGTGAGTTTGTTCTAGAAGGCACAATTACCCCCGGAGAAACAGGGGTAGATGGTCCCTTTGGCGATCATATGGGCTACTACGGTGGCATCAATGAGGCAGCGCCACTGATTCGGTTTCACTGCATGACCCACCGCAAAGACCCAATTTATCTGACCACTTTTAGCGGTCGTCCTCCCAAAGAAGAGGCGATGATGGCCATTGCCCTGAATCGGATTTACACACCGATTTTGCGACAGCAGGTCTCAGAAATTGTAGACTTCTTTTTACCCATGGAGGCTCTGAGCTATAAAGCAGCGGTGATCTCGATTGATAAAGCCTATCCAGGTCAGGCCCGTCGGGCAGCTTTGGCCTTTTGGAGTGCTCTACCGCAATTTACCTATACCAAATTTGTGATTGTGGTGGATAAGGATGTCAATATCCGCGATCCGCGCCAGGTGGTGTGGGCGGTGTCTTCTAAGGTGGATCCGGTGCGGGATGTGTTTATCTTGCCGGAAACCCCCTTTGATACCCTCGATTTTGCCAGCACCAAGATTGGTTTAGGGGGGCGCATGGGCATTGATGCCACCACAAAGATTCCCCCAGAAACTGATCATCCTTGGGGAGAACCGTTGAAAGCTGATCCAGATGTGGCAGCTATGGTGGATCGCCGTTGGGCTGAATATGGTCTAGCAGATCTGAATCTGGGTGAGGTAGACCCGAATTTATTTGGTTATGAGATGCCCTAGGTCTAGATTTTGAGTGAGCGCCATACTATTTCCTTGTTGGTCCGACTTGTCACAAAAACAGCAGGTTATCTTCTAAATCTAGCTCCAGCCATCGATTTAGCCTAAAACTGCTGCCAGTAAAGTTATGAATTGGCAACCGTTGATCGAAACATCATACGAGCAGTGGAGCATTTAGCGGATGACTCCCACACTATGCCGTAACTAGCGATCAGACGATTGAGTATGCAGGGAAAATGTAGGTCTTCCCATTTCCCCATGTCCTAATTACAACCGTCATAACTCCAATTCCTAACTCCAAACGGATAGGTTATATGGATCGACACAAAGGATAGCGGATCTGGACGACATACTTTTTTGACTGCACTCTGGGCAAAGAATCCATAATTAATATCCGCGACAAATCGCGAATCGCTAAAGCCAACCATGCCCACATTCGAGCAGTTATCCATGATGTCTTGGCTAATCTTGGAAATAAATTGAGGCGAGCTAAAAACGTTGTTTATCCCTGATGTGTTCTCCAGAATATACTGATACTTTTGAGGTCGATCAGCAGGTGGGTCGTACATAAAGCCAACCTTATCCCAATAACCTTTCCGCAGTTTTACTTGGGGAAGTTGATTTATGCGTTCTTCACCTTGCAAAATTGCCTGACGGCATGAGGCAGCGGTTGGCAAAGACTCAGTTAAGGGTAAGAAACGCTGCAATCGCCATAGACCCACAGCGCCAAAATAGACAGAAATTAGCCACCGAAGAATCGAAATACAGATAGATAATTTATTTCTTTTTTGCATAAATCAGTTATCGCAGGTTCAGAACTGCTGAACCCATGGGACTTAGACTTCTCACCCAGTAGATTTCTGACAGCAGGTTAATTGTTCTAGGTATCTGCACTGAAGATCAAGTCGGTCTTGTAGATTGATAGGTTCATTATTCATCAGACCTTGTGAGAACGTGGTGACCTCCATCATCTACAGCGAAGGTTTACTTTCATAGCATGATTCCAGTGTTCGGATACTAGGGAAATTCTTGAAGGCGCGCCAAGATCACTCCTGCTCTATCTGTTTATTTTCAAGGTCAACAATAGCCACTCGATTTTGTGCTGGCAGACGACTGTCTTATACCAATTCACCTATTGAGCGATTTGTATAGCCAAAGCATCTAAGAAAACGGTGGAGGGAAATCCACTGCCTTCTAATTTTTTGAGGCAATATAGTCAGCCTTAGGGTGAAGTTGCGTCAAACCATAAACGATTGAATGTTGCGAGCGGGTAAGAATAAGTATTATGGCTGCGATCGCTCCCACAATCGCCCCACCTCTCTCAAGACATCTACAGAAGGCGAGTCCATAACCTGAGCTTTCGGCTTTAACTCTATTCCCGTGTTTTGCTGCCACAGCGCGGTAGCATTATCTTCAAGTTTTACATCAGGATGAATGGGTCGAAAGCCATATTCAATCAGCACCTTTTGCTGATCCGGTTGTGACAGATAGTCAATAAAGTCTTGGGCTTTTTTGGCCGTTGGCTCATCTACTTGGCGGCGAACAATTGCTGCTGTGGGTTTATTCTCCACCGTCGGGTTGATTTCATAAATTTGATAGGGTTGGCCTTGAGACACCTTGGACTCCTGCCAGCGATTCAGGGCCACACTTTCGTAATTGGTGATGATGTCGGCATCATTTGCTCCTCGGACTACAAACTCCTGCATCAGAATATCGCTAGAACGGGCGGGCTGGTAGATCGCACGCTTCAGAGTAGACACCGCCGATTGGGCGGTCGGACTATTCAAGTCAGCTGCCTGCAAGGAAGACGTTTGCAGCTTATGGGACAGCCAGAGACTCAAGGTCATTTGCCCGCTATTCGAGCGGGTGGGATCCGTCATCACAAAGTCAAAACTGCCCCAGTTAGCAGAGCCACCGAACGAACCCCACTGCTGGGCATTCATTGCCGTTTCGAGTCGATTCCAACTAAATTTGCCGTCAGGGAATAGAGCCTTGCCGCGCTCCGGCCAAGTAATGGCAACGAGGCGAGTTTTCGCCACCGGGGTCGGGTCACCATAAAAGGCAGGCCCTGAAGCCGTCCATCGCTGCTCTAGGCGTTTAAGGGTGTCCTGATTAGCGGGAATTAATACCGTGGGTTGAAAATCATTACGGTCGTCAATAAAGCGATTCACCATATCCAAGGACCCCTGCACTTTGAGGTCAATGCGAATTTGGGGCTGCTGTTGATGAAAGGTCTCAATCAACTTTTTTAAGGGGGGTTCTAACTCAGAGCCACTGACCACCACTAGGGTGTGGACCTGATCACCCCCTAGTGGATAAAAGGTCAATCCCAAGGCTGCCGCGATAATGGCCAGAGAAATATACAGGGATCGCTGAGACTTCACCATGTTTCTCCCTAGGTCAATACCAACACATCCAGGTTTTCTTGGAAATCTCGCAGCTCATCACTGAGACTCTTAAGTTCTGCAGATTGACTCGCCTCAGCTAAGTTCGCACTCCGCAACTGATTCTGCATGGCCTGCAATACGCCAGCCGACTCGGCAATCAATTGAGACAGACTCAGGAGCTGAGCTTGTCGGGCATCTTGGCCCTGCTGGGCCAGGCTGATATTACGCTGGAGACTTTGGTCGAGCTGTTGGAGTTGCTGTTGGGTGGCTCCAGAACTCTGGGCTAGCTTCTTCTGAACTGTGACCCGTTGCTGCTGAAGTTCCTGCACGGACAAGATAGAATCATCGCCATGCAGGCGTTCGGCCATCGCTTCAATTTTTTGGGGTAATTCGGTGGTGCGATCGCACGCATATTGCAACGTCCCCAACAACTCCATTTGTGAAAATTGGGTCAGCAAGTCTTGAGCTTCTGTCTTCAATGCCTGGGCCTTTTGAGCCAGCTTGTTTGCCTGGGTGCGCAAATTACCCAGTTCCTGTTCTACGGCCGGACTCCGACGTTTGGGCTTTGCCGCTGGCGAAGACTCGGGGGCCATCACACCCGCTCCAACCACTGCCACTCCCACCGCTAGGGGCAGCATCACAAATTGGTTGAGCTTGGCAAGCCGCACGCCGCCCACTAAAACAATTCCACCAGCTAATACTGCAAGGGGATGATACAAGGGATTTACAAATTTCACCACAGCATCCTCATGACTGGCAACTGACCGTCTCTAGAACTCCACTTGTAAGTCTGCCATCAACTTGGCGATGGAGGCTGGATCTCCTTGACGATAATACCCGCCATTGGCTTCAGCAATCTGCTTCAGTACATCCGGTGCGAAATCCCCAGCATTGCCATACCCAACGGTAAAAATCGCAATCCGCTGTTCCCCTTCAAAACCACTCTTTTTCAGAGCCGATAACAATTGAGGCAAGCGTCGGCTGGACCCTGAATCTTCACCATCGGTCAGCACGATTACCGCATTAATGGCATTGGGTCGCAAATTTTGGGTGAGCCAAGTCTGCGCCGCCAGAATGGAATCGTATAACTTTGTATTTCCATCCGCCTTTAAGGCCACGACAAACTCTAAACCTTTGGACTGTCCTGCCGGTGAACCATCCACGGATACCGGCTTGCGAACCACAGAGTCAAAATCAATCAGCGAGACTTTCTCTTTAGGGCCTAGACCTTTCAAGTAAGTCTGGAGCGTAGACTGCACAGCGGCCAGCTTAGTCCCCGTCATAGATCCCGATGAATCTACCACAATCACGACCTGTGAAGGTTTCTTGGCTGCCGTTTGCCAGGATTGCAGCATCGCTTCCACCACTTCCGGTTTGGGAACCCGGAAGGAATCATACTTGGGCTGGGCTTCTACCCCCCAGTTTTGAGTAAACTTGTTCCCTAGAGCGACTCCAGGCGTTCCGGGTCGTAATCCCAGCGTCGTCGCAATCTGTTGGGTCTCTGGCTGACGGAGATATTGAATAATTTGCTCCGCTGCTTCTTTTTCAGCTGAACTGACCCAGGGTCCAGTCGCGAGAATGCCCCGCATATTCGAGGTATAGGTAATCCCAGGGTAAACGGCTTGATAGCGAGGCTGCCCTGCGGGAACTTGGGCATTGGCCGCAATCACTGAAGACTCATACACCGACCCCACGGATGCCCAAAAAGGTCCGTTAGCCACCATCGCCTTAGCGAGGGAGGTTGTTGAGGTCCCATAGCGGGTAATTTTCTGCTGAATTTCGCCGACTTTACCTTGGTGAGTTCCTACATCAGCGACCGTCAGCTGCTCCGGTCGTTTGCCTGAGACTGACGCAAACTGAGCGACTAGGGTTTGGAGTCCCGAATTAGAACGAGTGGGAGCTGTATGTACATATCGCAGGGGCAACGGCTGGCTACCCGCATCTAAGTCTTTATGGCTTTTGGCCGTGAGCAACGCTTGAAATGGATCTTTAGTCTTACGAAGACTTTGGGCTAAATCCTCCCGGACCATAAACACCATCGGACTATTGGCCAGCAGAGGGGCATCCGCCACCGTCGGCAAATAATTTTGTCCTGGGAACAATTGACTAAATTGATAGGCTAACTGGTCAACGTAAATGTCGCCATCCAAAGAAACCAAGGTCGGCCAACTCGGATCTTCCGCCGAAACACTGCCATTTTTCAGGGCGTTCGCCTGGGTCAACAACTCGGAAACAATATCTCCACTGCCTTTGGCCACACACTTCACTGAAAAGGAGCTGCCGTCCTTCAGCTTAGGTCCCGTTTGATTGAAACGCTCCATACTTTGTTGGCAAAAGTCGCCCATGGCACTCCCCACCAAAAAGGTGACCTCCATGCCTGGACTGCTCGAAGAGTTACCAGTGGGTCCACCCCCACTACATGCAGCACTCAGCAAGACCAACACTGCCGCCTGACAGCGCAGTAGGATTTTACGGGTCGTTTGTTTCGCCATTCCGGAATATCCAATGAATCAGCAGAAGAGGGGGCCGCTCTCGGCTTTAGCATACCCGCTTGGTGGTCAACACACGACCATCTCCCCACTGGGCTTAGACGAGTGTAATAGTCAACGGGGGATTATCTTCTTATTCCCACAACCGTTTCCCAAAATGTTCAAGTTCGGGACTTTAAAAGTCCATCTTCTGGCAAATATCTTGACTATTCCAGCCAATAATCTTAGCTAAAGTTAGGGATTCCTTCTCAAACCGAGCGGGGAGGGATCAATTCAATCTACTTTGGAATCTGGCAATTCCACAGATCGACATCTGCACTTCACAACCTTCAAGACGCAAGCTAACAGCCTTACCGCTTTCAACGCAGAGCCTCAGATGAAGACCTCTCTAGTCGACTTAATCAAAGCGATGTAAACGGCCAAGGGTCTACCCTAACATCAAAGTTAAAAGCCGTTTCACTCTCTGACTCACGATTGGCTTGGCTACAATAGGCATAGCCTTATTGTGCCAACCAAAGATTTTTCTTAAAAGCAATCGAACATGACAAAAAAGCAATCTCAAAGCCTAATTTTTGGGATAGTGTTCTTGCTTTTTGGCATCTTATTCGCGTTTCTCATCTATGTGCGACCTGACTTGCTGCAGGTTCCAGCATGGATTGCCTATGCCAGTGCTGGTGTTTTTGTGGTCTCAGGATTACTGGCATTTACCGTCAACTTCAACAAGCTTGATCTACAAAAGGTTCTGATACTGCTCCTCACAACACTGATCTGCCTGCCCATTGGATGGATAGCGTTTGGACCAGGGGTAAGAGAATGCTCAGTTCATGGCCATGGAGGATGGACTCAGAAAAATGGCTTAGCTTGCCGTATTCCTTTTGGAGTAGGCATCCTATTGTTTTACATCACTTTCACTTGGGCAATGATTCGTAACAAAGTACCTAGCAAGGAAGCATAGAACAGACCTCTTGCAAAATTGAGCTGGTCCAACAATCCAAGTCAGATCGTGGCATACATTTCATACAGCGCAAACAGAAACGAAATATCTGTACGAAAGCTGTTTTTGAACTGTCATCTCCTTATTTCCATAACCGTTTCCACCAAGGCTCAGGTTTGGGGGTTTGAAAGTCCATCTTCTGGCGAATATCCTGAATAGTCCACCCCGTCAACTTAGCCAGGGTCTGGGCTTCTTTTTCAAATCGAACGGGGAGGGATCGCTTGTAGCGGCGACCAGCAGGACAATCCGCCTCTTGTTTGTAAGGATGGCGCATCACATAGCGTCCTTGGAACAACTGACGGTTGCTAGTTTCTTGGAATACCAAATCTTCAGGAAATTTATCGCGACTATAGCGAACATGAAGACGGGTGATAAATACGCCCGTTGAACGAGGCGGGACCACAAAATCTCCTTGAGGCCGCTCTGGTAGCCAGAACACACCTGCTTTACGCAATTCTTCTGGGTTCAGTGGCGTTGCCGAACAGGGATCACAATTGCTCATATCCCAAGCATATTCTCGGAAGGCGACCCGCTTACCTGCTTTAACATGAGCCGTCTCAAACATGGCGGTATAGAACTCACCAAACTCATCCTTCACAAATTCGGGGATCTCGGCATCCGTGGGGATATTGGCAGTGCGATAGTTGACGAGTTCCGCCTGTCCCTTAGGAGAAAGCAAATACACAATCAAGTCTTGCTCGGCATTGGCATTAATCATGCCTAGTCGGATCGGTAACATAAACTTGGGAGAATCAAAGGCCATCTGCAAAGGCCGTAGTTTCTGAAATTCAGATTTCTCAAATTCTTCTAGGTTGACCTTGGCAACGAAGAATTTCATATTCTGGCGAATATAGGGTTTAAGTAGGGATCGCGCCCCACGGGGAATTTTGTAACCATTGTGGTTGAGCCAGGTCTGAAGACCATTGGATTCCTTGGCACTGAGAATGACAATGTCATACTCCCCAACAGTGAACTGGGCCTCGACGGTGACGCCTAAATCGGCCTCAGTTCGAGACTCTTGCAGCGGAGCCGAACTGGGGACAGCCGACAACTCCCTGTCGAGAGACTTACGAAAAACTTGGCAGGGATTTTCGTCAAAATATTCCACTAATCGGGGGGCAGAAAAATCATCAAGCCGTTTCAGAATCGTGGGATCACCCACATGCACTTGGTCTTCCTGCAGGAGAACTGGGACGGGTACCACCATGGCGAAGTCTTTCACTTCTCCTTTGAAGTCATTGGCCATGGTAAGAACGGTGCGGCTGCCATCTTTTGCGATCGCAACTTGAGACGCCTCGTTATACAAAGCCGTATCGGCTTTAGCGACATAAAACCCACAAAAGGCCAAAGCATCGGGCGACAGGCTAGTCCACATCAACACAGCCACCAGACAAGCACTAAGGAAACGTTTCATTTTCATGATCCCAAGAAACCGTCACTGAATTTCGGTCTATGCTAGCTCAACCTTTTCAGCGCAATACCCATCGTTACAAGAATTGCAACATAGGAGATATATTGCGAGGTCTGCACATTAGGTCTCGTAGCAAATATCAAGCGTAACGGTAGGACAGATTGCTGATCGTGAACACCCTATGGCTGTGAAATCGCTCATTATCCAAACCAAATGGCTGATTTATATTTGATACTTTGCTCTGCAAAATCAAATAGCGTAAACCACACCATCTTTTCAGTTTTATAGTGATCAGAACCATCATTCAGGATGAGGTCGCGAAGCTGTTCAGCCTCGTTTTTAGTTAGATGCCCTTCATTAAGCTGAATGTCTAAATATGGGGCAATCCGGACGAGTTCATCCATCAGATGATAAGTAGAACCAACCATTTCACCTAGCAACCGTTGATCAAAGATTACGTTTGGGAAATCGATGGGTAAGTAATAGCCCGTGCAGTACGAATGGTAAAGCAAATGAATTTGGGGCGTGTTCATTTGTTCGAGTTGAGGATCTAACCAAGGCCGATCCTTCTCTTTGAGTGGCGTGGGGATCCGTGGTGACGCTGCCAAAACATAAGCCGCAAAGCGCCGCAAACAATAAAGATCAAAATAGGGGAAGCTCAGGACTGCACAACGTGGTTTCGGCAACTCAAAGCCGTCTGGCTCACGATGAGTGGGTAAGTCTTGTTCCAGCAGAACTTCATTGATTGCTGTGAAATGAGCATTCACTACATCCAGGTATTCGCTACCACCTTCTTTCAAGGCAGTAACCAGCTTGCCAATGCCAATTGCAAGACCCATCTTTAAGATTCAATTGCCCGCTTAGAGATTGGACACCTCAATTAAAACTATGACTTGGTCGTTTTCTTAGCAGTGGTCTTTTTCGCTGCAGTCTTTTTAGTCGTCGTTTTCTTAGCAGTAGTCTTCTTAGTGGTTTTCTTCTTCGTGGTTGATTTAGCGCGACTCGTCTTTTTCTTACCCTTTGTTGAAGCTTTCTCAGCTAATAACGGCAGAGCCATCTCCAAGGTCACGTCTTCAACTTTTTTCCCTTCTGGCAAGGAGACATTTGTCTTATTGTGCTTAATATATGGGCCATAGGGGCCATCGTAAACATTGACGGGCGTTTCATCTTCCGGGTGGTTGCCCAGTTCTTTTAAGGCTTTTTTCGTCCCCCGACGTCCCCGAGTGCCTTTGGGCATTGCCAGTAATTCCAAGGCTCGCTCAAACGAGATGGTGAATAGATTATCTTCTTTCTTGAGTGACCGATAATCTTTGCCTTCTTTGCCTTGGTCATGGACCACATAAGGGCCAAACCGCCCCAGGCCCACCTGCACCTTGCAGCCCGTATCCGGATGCTGGCCCAACAATCGGGGCAAGGACAATAACTCGACCGCCATATCTAAAGTCACCGACTCCATCGGCACCCCCTTGGGCAGAGAGGCTCGTTTGGGCTTTTTATTTTCCTCGGTCACATCTCCTAACTGCACATAAGGCCCATAGGCACCGAGCAGAATATAAATAGGCTCTCCTTTCTCGGGGTGGAAGCCTAATTTCTCAGGACCTTCCAGTTTTTGTTTAAGGAGTTGCTCAATTTGTTCTGGTGTCAAATCCGCTGGCGTCATATCTTTGGGCAAAGACGCCTTAACGGGTTTTTCCTCATGCTCCGTCTCGATATAGGGACCAAAGCGACCAATTCTCACTTTGGCTTCCAGATTATCCAGATCAATGGTCCGAGCTTCACCTGGATCAATCTGATCCTGCCGAGTTTTGACTAGAGTTTCCAGACCTTCATCTCCCAGATAAAAGTCGCTTAGATATGGCAGCCACTCTACCTCACCAGTGGAGATGCCATCCAATCTGCGCTCCATGCGCGCCGTAAAGCTGAGATCCACTAAATCTGGGAAATGCTGCTCCAACAAAGCGGTGACAGCAAAGGCGGTAAAGGTGGGCACCAAAGCATTAGCCTGACGCTGAGCATAGCCCCGGTCAATAATCGTGCCGATTACACTGGCATAGGTACTGGGACGGCCAATCCCTTCCTTCTCCAGCGTTTTCACCAGAGATGCTTCCGTAAACCGGGCAGGTGGCTGGGTCTCATGGCCAATGGGAGACAGCTCTGTACACTCCGGTGTATCCCCTTGCTTCAGGGAAGGGAGCAACACCTCTTGATCATCTAATGCGGCATCGGGATCATCGGACCCTTCTACATAGGCCCGGGAAAATCCAGGAAAATCAATGCGCTTACCCGTCGAGCGGAACCCAGCATCTTCAACTTCTAGATGAACCGTAATGTGGGTTTGACGCGCCTCAGCCATTTGGGTAGCGACGGTGCGCTTCCAGATTAGGTCATAAAGTTTACTTTCTGCGCCCTGTAAACCCGTCTCTTTAGGGGTGCGGAAGGTTTGTCCAGCCGGACGAATCGCTTCATGAGCTTCTTGAGCCCCCTTGCTTTTCGTCTTATACTGCCTCGGCTCAGGACTCAGGTAGTTTTTCCCGTAGAGGTCTTCCACGCAGCTCCGAGCAGCCGCAATGGCCTGCTGCGACAGATTCACCGAATCCGTTCGCATATAGGTAATAAATCCCTTTTCATACAGGCTCTGGGCCACCCGCATGGTTTCCCGCGCCGATAGTCTCAGCTTTCTGTTGGCTTCCTGCTGCAGGGTAGAGGTAATAAAGGGAGGCGCAGGCTTACGAGTAGACGGGCGCTCATCCACCCCCGCAACAGACCAGGTTTTATCGGTCAGACGAGCTTGTAAAGCCAGGGTCTCTGCTTCATTCAGCAGAACCACATCTCGCCCTGCAATGATTTGCCCGGTATTCTCGTCAAAGTCATTGCCTGTGGCTAATCGCTTGCCAGCTAGGGTCACTAAACGGGACTCAAATGCCGATTTGTCTTTGCTAAGGGCTGCTTTTAAGTCCCAATAGCTGCCTTGACGGAAGGCACGTCGCTCTCGCTCCCGCTTAACGAGCAGCCGCACTGCTACAGACTGTACCCGGCCCGCAGACAAGCTAGGGGCAATCTTTTTCCACAGCAGGGGAGATAGGGTATATCCCACCAAGCGGTCTAAAATACGGCGGGTCTCTTGGGCGCGAACCAACCGCTGATCCACCTCACGGCAATTGGTTAAGGCAGCTTTAATTGCTTCATCGGTGATCTCATGAAAGACCATCCGCTTCGTCGGCACCTTAGGCTTCAGAAGCTGCAGCAGATGCCAGCTAATACTTTCTCCTTCTCGGTCTTCGTCAGTGGCTAGCACTAACTCATCGGAGTTTTTGAGGGCTTCTTTCAGCTCTTTGACAATTTTTTTCTTATCTTTGGGGACAACATATAAAGGTTCAAAATCGGACTGGACATTGACCCCTAAGCTGGACCATTTCTCCCCTTTAACCGCTGCGGGAATTTCCGATGCAGTCCGGGGTAAATCTCGAACATGCCCCATCGATGCTTCAACCCGGTATCCCGAAGGCAGATAATTGCGGATTGTTTTCGCCTTCGTCGGAGATTCAACAATAACCAGTGTGGACATAGTCTCAATGGGGAATGTGTGATGGACAAAAGATAAGCCGCCTTTGCCAATCCCAACCTAATTCATGCGGACAGACAAAGGAAGAACTAAATTCTTGCTTAGAAGTGCTGAGTTGCGATATGACCCTACCCTAACCTTAATCAGACGATTGAGTGGGTAGCTAAATGAACCCCTTCAAATTTTTTATAGCAAATGTTGCGAGTGTACCCTAAGTTTTTTGTCACTTGATCAACTGGTAGCTCTTCAAGTCTAGCCCGCTTCTCCCGGCAGAACGTCCCTTAACTTGGTATCTTGGTTGTTGGCGCTTGCGCGTTAAAATTCTCAACATAATCCTTGCCATTGAACTTTATTGTTGGATGACTGGGCTTATGTCGCCAAAGACATTACCACTCTTGACTAATGGACGTTGCCAATCTCGCTAGCCAGCTAAATGCCACCACCATCTTGCCTGAAGGCGTTTTGGTGATCTCGTTGATTCTTGTTCTCCTTGGAGATATTACCTTTGGTCGTTCATCGGCAAAATGGACCCCATACCTTGCGATCGCAAGTTTGGTAGCCTGCCTCTATCTGCTATATGCCCAGTGGGATCAAGCAGATTCCATCGGTTTTCTGGGTAGCTTTCATGCCGATAATCTCAGCATTATCTTTAGAGCCATTATTGCCCTGTCGACCCTCGTCACCATCCTGATGTCGGTGCGCTATATCGAACAGTCGGGCAGTTCTATCGGCGAATTTATGACGGTTCTGATGACCGCCACGGTCGGAGCAATGTTCCTCTGCGGTGCAGAAGAACTCGTCATGATCTTTATCTCTTTGGAAACCTTGAGTATCGCTTCTTACCTGATGACAGGTTATATGAAGCGCGATTCTCGCTCCAATGAAGCCGCCTTAAAATACCTGCTGATCGGTGCAGCGAGTTCCGCCGTTTTTCTATACGGTCTCTCCCTGCTCTATGGCCTCTCCGGTGGCAAAACCCATTTGGATGACATTGCCCTAGCCTTAACCGACACTTCTAAATCTCTGGCCCTAGTCATTTCCCTGGTGTTTGTGATTGCCAGCATCAGCTTCAAGATTGCGGCGGTCCCCTTCCACCAATGGACACCCGATGTGTATGAAGGCTCACCCACTCCAGTGGTTGCCTTTCTCTCCGTAGGGTCGAAAGCAGCCGGATTTGCCTTGGCCATTCGCCTGTTAACCCAAGCCTTCCCCAACTTAGTGGAACAGTGGCAATTTATCTTTACTGCCTTGGCCATTCTAAGTATGGTACTAGGTAACGTGGTTGCTATTGCCCAAACCAGCATGAAGCGAATGCTCGCCTATTCTTCCATTGGTCAGGCGGGCTTTGTCATGATTGGCCTCGTCATTGGTACAGAGGCAGGTTACGCCAGCATGGTTTTCTACTTGCTGATTTACCTGTTTATGAACTTGGGTGCTTTTACCTGTGTGATTCTGTTCTCTCTCCGAACTGGCACAGATGAAATCGGCGATTATGCTGGCCTCTATCTTAAGGATCCTCTCTTGACCCTAGCTTTGAGCCTCTGTTTGCTCTCCTTGGGGGGGATACCGCCGCTTGCAGGCTTCTTCGGCAAGCTATACCTCTTCTGGGCCGGTTGGCAAGCCGGAGCCTATGGTCTGGTTCTCCTGGGCTTAATTACTAGTGTGGTCTCCATCTACTACTACATTCGAGTCATCAAGATGATGGTGGTCAAAGAGCCTCAAGATATGTCTGAGGTGATCAAAAACTATCCCAGCATTGTTTGGAAACCCTTAGGAATGCGTCCCTTACAAGTGGGCTTGGTCCTCACGTTAATTGCGACCTCTTTGGCTGGAGTCCTCTCCAATCCCTTGCTCACGATTGTAAATAGCTCAGTTGCGGATGTCCCTCGCTTTAAGCAAGCAGCCATCCCTACGTCCATCGATGTTGCGATTCAGCCCGATACACCGACGATTGCACCTGAGCTATAAGCATTATTGCTAATCGGGTGGGGCCAGATATCAAGCCATAGATTTGTTAGCAACGCCTAGAAGCAAGCAGATTATCTCTTCTAGAAACAGCTTCATTAGCTAACTTGCCCCCTGACTCTAACAACCGAAAAGGAGCCTCCCATGTGAGAGGCTCCTTTTTGATAGCTGGCTGAAGTTGTTGATTTAGTAGGTTTCTACATGCCAGCGATGAGCCTTCTTCAAGGTTCGCTGATACTCGGACCAATCCACGCCATGCTTAGCAGCGGCAGCGGACATTCCTTCATCAATCCCGCCTTCCATACCTTTCAAACCACAAATATAGGTGTGGGTATTTTCCTTCTGGACCAACTCCCACAATTCATCGGCATGTTCAGCAATACGGCTTTGGATATACATCTTGCTACCATCTGCGGCCTTTTGCTCACGGCTAATGGCATAGGTCAACCGGAAGTTATCAGGATATTGACTCTGTAGCTCTTCTAACTCATCCTTGTAAAGGATATTGGGAGTGTAAGCGACCCCAAAGAAAAGCCAGGCTAAGCCTTTGAACTTATAGTCTTCATGCTTTTCTTTGAACATCCGCCATAGATAAGCGCGGAAAGGAGCGATACCAGTGCCTGTTCCCATCATGATGATGTTGGCTTCAGGATCATCGGGTAACAGCATTTCTTTACCCACTGGCCCCGTAATTTTGACATCATCACCGGGTTGCATGTCGCATAGATGCTTGGAACACACGCCATAGACCCGCTCTCCAGTCTCAGGATGGTCATATTCCAATTGGCGAACACAAAGAGAAATCGTTTTATCATCGACCCGATCGCCATGACGAGTCGAGGCAATGGAATAGAGACGCAACTTATGGGGTTTACCATTGGCATCTGTTCCAGCAGGGATAATGCCAATACTTTGACCTTCGATATAGCGGAGATCTCCTTCGGACAGATCAAACATGAGGTGCTGAACTCTCCCTTCGCCTCCTTCTCGCACTAGGGCTTCATTAGATAAGCACTTCCCGACAAAGGGGGTTTTAGGACGGTATATATTAATGGGAATATCGTCTTTTTTCTTAGCCTTTTTAGCGGACTGAGGGGGGGCAACGGGCGCTTCGGGGGCTGGTTCTGCGATGATGGGCTTTTCTTCAACCTCGGGAACGTCAATGTTGACCATTTTGGCGCCAGCTTTGGCAAAATTTCTCAAATCCTTTTTTAATCGATCGAACGGTTTTTCCATTATTTCTGAAGCTCTCCGAAGCTAACCTGTCGTAATATTTTGCAATAGAATGTCTATGATTTCAAAGGAGTGTATCTTACACTTCTTAGGGTTTCGGTTTCAATTTGGTCAATCGTTCTGCATCCTAGGGAACAGCGCAATTGTATAACGGTCATAGACCATAGGCTACAGCTTTAGACAAATCGAATTGATGGCAAAAAGCCGATAAAGCCATGTCTAAAATTGATGACTTAAATCATTTCGGTCTGTAACGAAAAAGTTAAGGTGTGTTGCAAGTTACCCTTGTGAACGGCTGTAGATGGCATTTGGTCAGGATCCCCGTGATACGATTCGCTACGTAGCCGTTAAAAGTTTGGAGGATCGCCTTGGCACTTCGGGTAGCAGTTGTTGGGTCAGGGCCAGCCGGTTCATCAGCAGCAGAAACGCTGGTAAAGGCTGGTATTGAGACCTATTTATTTGAGCGTAAATTAGATAACGCTAAACCTTGTGGTGGTGCGATTCCGCTGTGCATGGTGGACGAATTTGATCTCCCCCTTGAGATTATTGATCGTCAAGTTAGAAAGATGAGAATGATCTCTCCTTCTAATGTTGAGGTGGATATCAACATTAAAAATGAGGGTGAATATATTGGCATGTGCCGTCGGGAAGTCCTTGACGGCTTTATGCGCGATCGCGCCGCGAAATTAGGGGCGAAGTTGATCAATGGCACCGTGAATAAGCTGGATTTCCCCACTGGAGCCAACCAGCCTTATACAATTCACTATGCTGATTTAACCGGCGGTCGAGCTGAAGGGGTGATGAAAACCCTCCAAGTCGACTTGGTGATCGGTGCGGATGGCGCAAACTCCAGAATTGCAAAAGAGATTAAAGCAGGCGACTACAACTATGCGATCGCATTTCAGGAGCGCATTCGCCTTCCTGATGAGTACATGGCATACTACCAAGATCGCGCCGAGATGTACGTCGGTGACGATGTCTCCACTGACTTCTATGCTTGGGTATTCCCCAAATACGACCACGTTGCCGTTGGTACTGGCACCATGAAGGTCAACCAGGCTGACATCAAGAAGTTACAGGCCGGTATTCGTGCTCGTGCCGCTCATCGTCTCGTTGGTGGTGAAATTATCAAAGTGGAAGCTCACCCCATTCCTGAGCATCCACGTCCTCGCCGAGTTGTTGGTCGGGTTGCCTTAGTCGGTGATGCTGCTGGTACTGTGACGAAGTCTTCTGGCGAAGGCATCTACTTTGCCGCCAAGTCTGCTCGGATGTGTGCTGAAGCCATCGTTGAGTTTTCCAATAATGGTCAGCGAATTCCCACAGAAGATGAGCTGAAGATTTATCTGAAGCGTTGGGATAAAGCCTACGGCATGACCTACAAGGTGCTCGATATTTTGCAACGAGTCTTCTACCGTTCCGATGCGACACGGGAAGCCTTCGTGGAAATGTGTGCCGATGAAGATGTTCAACAAATGACGTTTGATAGTTATTTGTATAAGACGGTGGTTCCCATGAATCCCCTGAAGCAAATCAAGATTACCGCTAAAACTATCGGCAGCTTGATTAGAGGCAACGCTCTAGCTCCCTAAGTTTATGACTTGAGCGCTTCTCCATTTATAAACCAAAGCCCTTTAGATTCAACACCTAAAGGGCTTTGGTTTTTGATGAGCGCATCCTAAAAAACGCTTTCCTCACTTCTAAACATAAAGACCGATTTAAGGATTTAAAACTTTCACTTGGATTCCCCGATGATCTTCCTGTTCGGGGATCGCACCGGGTTTATCGGGGCCTGGCGTGAGTTCTACCTGTGGCGGCAGACCAATACTGAGTTCCTGGGGTTCAGGCAGTTGTTTGGGTTGAGGTTGCCAAGAACGGATACCCACTTCCTGGACCCCCAAGGTTTTAGCATCGCCGGTCTTGGAGGAAGCTGACTGCTGATTTTGCCCTCGTTGTTGAGCCATGGCATCTTCTCCCCCCATGCTCAGCACCACCATCAATAGGGTTGTACAAACGAACGTTAATCTAAACATCGTTTTAGCTCTCTTTATGATTAATAACCTAGATCAACGGGGATAGCATCAACTTTTAACGGTTGAGTGAGCTTATTTACCCGTCTCAAGTGACAAATGGATCAGATTTTCCTCAGATATCCTTATTTTAGTGAATATATTTTTGACTTTTTGGTCTAACGTAACCAAATTCAAGACTTAAAATTGTCTTTAGATCTTTACTTCAGACCAGCGCAAGTCAGGATACCCCTCCCTGAAACCCATCGAAGACCCTTTATTCTGGGAAAGAAGACACAAAGGAGCCATAAGACTATGGCTGTGACCATTCATCAGCTACGGACATGGAAAGAACAGGGACGTCCCATCTCAGTCCTGACCGCTTGGGACTTTCCCTTTGCAACGTTATTAGATCAAGCAGGAGTCGATGTCCTATTGGTGGGGGACTCCCTAGCCATGGTCGCATTAGGATATCCCACCACTCTCCCGTTGACCTTGGACGAAATGCTTTACCATGCCCAAGCTGTGACTAGAGGGGTCAACCATGCCCTAGTCATTTGTGATCTACCCTTTCTGAGCTATCAAGAAAGTCCTCAACAGGCCTTGAGAAGTGCTGGGACCTTATTGCAACAGGCAGGCGTAGCCGCCGTCAAACTAGAGGGAGGATATCCAGATATGGCGAAAACCGTTCACTATCTGGTTGAACGAGGAATCCCAGTGATGGGACATGTGGGCTTAACCCCCCAGTCTGTTCATCAGTTCAGCGGCTATCGACGTCAAGGGACCTCCGATGTAGAGGCAGATCGTATTTTACAAGAAGCGATTGCCTTGGAAGCCGCAGGCGCGTTTGCCATTGTTCTGGAGCATATTCCTGCCCACCTAGCCACGAAAATCACCCAAACATTGACCATTCCCACCATTGGCATCGGCGCAGGTCCAGGCTGTGATGGCCAGGTGCTGGTTACAGCCGATATCTTGGGCCTGTCTGCATGGCAACCGCCCTTTGCCAAAGCCTATACCAATTTGCAGGAATCGATTACTGGAGCCGTGCAGCAATTTTGTGATGATGTCCGTCATCACAAATTTCCCCAATAGGGCTGACTCCAAATCCAGTCACCTCGCTGAAACCGAAGAGAAAGCGATAAGGTAATAAAGTAGAGATGTGGCCTAGCTGGGAAAGGAAGGGATGAATGCCTATCATCGCCGTGATTGACTACGATATGGGCAATCTGCATTCAGCCTGCAAAGGACTGCAAGAAGCTGGGGCCCAAACAATTGTCAGCGATCGGCCGGAGGATCTGGTATCAGCGGATGCGGTAGTTCTACCCGGCGTAGGTGCTTTTGATCCAGCGATGCAGCATTTGCGATCGCGCCAGTTGATTCCCGTCATCCAAGACATTCTCGCCAGCGGCAAACCCTTTCTCGGCATTTGCTTAGGGCTACAAATTTTGTTTGAAGGCAGTGAAGAAGGGACTGAAGCTGGATTAGGCATTATTCCCGGTACCGTTAAGCGCTTCCAATCCGAACCCGGCATTACCATTCCCCATATGGGCTGGAACCAACTGGAGTATCAACAACCTGATTTGCCCCTATGGCGTCATTCTCCTGCTCAGCCTTGGGTCTATTTCGTACATTCCTACTATGTTGATCCCGTTGACCCCACTGTTAAAGCCGCCACCGTCACCCACGGCACTCAAACCATTACCGCAGCCATTGCCCGAGATAACCTAATGGCCGTTCAGTTCCACCCCGAAAAATCCTCCACTTTCGGGTTACAAATCCTGGCCAACTTTGTTGAGCAGGTGCAGGCCACCTTGGTGACTCCCGCTGTTTGACCCCCATGAATTACTTAATTGCCGTTCTAGCCGACCGCATCCAAGCAGAAGCCGCCTATACCGACTTAGAAAAAGCAGGCATTCCCCTCACTCAAGTTTCTATATTGGGCAGAGGTTATAAAAGCGCTGATGAATTTGGCTTTATTGATCCCAAAAAGCCCGCCCGCGAACAAGCCCGACGGCTAATGAACTTTTCCATCCCTTTAGGGCTAATTTTTGGATCCACCTTTGAGCTATACACGGGCATCCGCCTTTTTCCTGGGGTGGGAACGGTGATTAATGTCCTTTTAGGCGGACTGCTCGGCGCTTCTTTTGGTGCTTTTGGTGGGTTGTTCTCAGGAGGGCTTGCCGGTTTAACAACGGGCAGTGGCGATGCATTGGTTTATCGCAATCGCCTCAATGCAGGGAAATATATAGTGGTGGTTAAAGGTTCAGAATCCCTGACCCGCAAAGCCACTGATATTCTGCGAGGATATGACCCCGAAAATATCCAAGGCTATATTGAACCACCAGACTGATGGTCAGAATTTACGGTAACCGTCAGATTAAAACCCTACCCGGCTTACAGACCCGCCCCACTACTGCTCGGGTACGGGAAGCCCTATTTAATCGCTGGCAACATTATCTCCAGGGGTGCCATTGGCTCGATCTCTGTGCCGGCAGCGGCTCCATGGGAGCCGAAGCCCTTTGTCGAGAAGCCGCAGTGGTCTATGGCATTGAACAGGCAGGTGAGGCTTGCCGGATTATCCGCCAGAACTGGCAGTCTGTGGCCCGTCCAGCCCAAACCTTTCAAGTTCTGCGGGGAGATGTCGTCAAACGGCTGGCTAAATTGCAAAGTCAGTCTTTTGATCGGATTTACTTTGATCCACCCTATGATGGCGGCTTATATGGAGCAGTACTAGATGCGATCGCAACCCACAATCTCCTCAAAGCCACAGGAGAACTCGCCGTCGAACATCGTCCCCAGCAGCAATTCTCCATTCCCACAACACTCCACATCTGTCATACACGCATCTATGGCAACACAGCCCTGACCTTTTTCCAGGTCACACAACCGACCTAAACAAAATCAGAGAGACGAACCCATCTCTCTGATTTACAGATAACAAATATTGTGGACAGCTCACACAGAGCTGTTTCCTGCGAGGCTTAACAAACTTTATCCAACCTCTTCTCCACGCTTGTATTGTTGCCATGCAGCGACAAATAGTCCAGCTAGAGTCACTGGAACTAGGCCAAGTACAATACCTGCTAACAGAGGTTCTACCACGGTGATAACTCCTTTGTGTACGCCTTAGAATAGCGTCTGAATCGTCCTTCCTTACTCTAGTAACCTTTGGGAACCTTGACAAGCGAATCTCCATTATTCCTTAGGCAAAGCATTTTTCAAATCTGTTGATACGGGTTGTTATTATAGGTAAAACAACCCAATTTTAAAGCGATCAGAAATTGAAACAACCGATTTTTTGATCCGTCTTAACAGTAATATCACCTTAGGTCAAAGCCCTAGGCGCTCTGATTGCTGACCCATAACTATCTATTTTTATTTTTTATGAACGGCTCTTCTAATCAACTGTTTTCCAAATCATGGCAACGACCTGGGAACCTTGCCATGATGGCTTCGATCGCGGCTCACGGTGTGTTATTTGCCGGTTTAGCACTCGTACCCGCAACAGGCCAGCAAACAGACAGGAAACAACTGCGAGTCGTCAGTCTGCTCAAATCTCAACCTAATCCGGCTGCCCAACCCAACCCGGCCATTGATCCCAATGCCCCACCCCCAGCTCCTGGTGTAGCGGGTTTACCCCTCAACATCACCACCCCTGATGGTCTCGCTGAATTGCCCGTCACTGATACCCCCAATCCAGCCTTTGACCCCTTTGCCTCTTCGATTGTGGAGTTGCCTCCTCCTCCTCCACAGACGAGCTTTACCCCTTTTGATCCCAATTCCTTAGCAGCATTACCCCCTGGACGAAACCCTGCCCCACCGCAGCAAACCCCACCTCCCAGCAATTCCGGTCCATCCCTGAGTGATGAAGACTTTCAGGCTTGGCTCAACGGCACCTCCGATTTACCGAATTTGCCACCAGATCCAGGATCTACAGGTCCTTTGCCTCCACCAGGCGCTGCCCCCGGTCCTGTCGCCAGCAATACCACACCTCTAAGTCCAGCGAATGTAGGCGGGATAGACAGCAGTACGAACCCTAACGATAGTAATTCTCTGGCTTCCTCTTCCGTTGCGCCTCCGGCTCAGAATGTCAAACGCTTTGTTACCTACAACTACCCCAAAGAAGCCTGTCCAGATCGTTTAGAAGGTAAAGCAGAATATCGGATTTGGGTCAGTTCCAAAGCAGCACCCGTCGTCTCCGATATTGTCCTGTCTACTAACTCGCCGATCCTGGATCGGGCTGTATTAGAGGCAGCGAAGAAATACAAAATCAAGGCGGAAGACGCCAACAAAATCGTCATTTTACCCTTCGACATTAAATATTCCCAATCCGTTTGTGCGGCTAAGGAGCCTGCTTCACCTATCTCTGAGCCCAATTTACCGCCAGTCACCCCAGCCCCAACTCCTAAGCCACCAACTCCTGCCAAGCCACCATCAACTAATACAACCCCCGAAAGTCCTTCTCCAGCGGAACCGATTACTCCCCCGACACCACAGCCTAATTTACCTCCGGTAAATCCAGCGCAACCTGCACCACCGACTGCACCTCAGCCAGTCCAACCGGCTCCTGCTGTACCCGCCCCCAGCCCAGTGCAACCGGCTGTTCCCATCCAAGAGCCCCCAACGAACTCAGATCTACCACCGGTACCTGCCGCTCCCCAGCCAGCACCGGCCCCACCCGCTAGTCCTCAGCCTCCAGCAGCGGCACCACCAGAAGCACCTAGTGCCCCTGCTGCTCCACCCGCAGCACCCGCTGCCCCACCGGCAGATGACACTCCAGCCAACTAATTTAAGACAGACAAAAAGCCCGCTTGAATTCTGAGCCATCACAGAATTCAAGCGAGCCCATCCAGGCAGGGTTTCTTTCAGCCAACAACTTCAATCGTGCCCACCATGCCAGCTTCGGTATGACCTGGAACGGTACATCGCAGTGAATAAGTTCCAGAACGCAGTGGAACAAAGACCCACTCTGCTTCAGTATTGGCTCTCAATTCTAATTCATGAATCGCACCTTTAATTTCTACATTCCCTGCGTCAACTTTTTGCGACCAAATCCCATCCGCAAAATCTTTGGCGGTGAAGTAATGCTTTTGGCCACTAGAATTACTTAAGTGCAGGTTATAGCGACGCCCCGGCTCAAATTGTAGATTATCAGGGAAAAACTGCAAGGCTCCAGCCTCATTCCCTAACGTAATATAAACATCAATGACAGGTTGTTTGGCTAAATTAGTGGCAGCCATCCCTGCACCAGAGCTGCCTAATATCGTACCTACAGTGAGAACGGCTGTTAAGACCAAGGCCAGCACTGCTCGACGAAGCCTGTTGTTCATGACATGTCTCCTGCAACGAATGGAGAAGGATCGCCGCTTTCATTCCAGTACGGCTCAGAGTGCGATTATAGCGCCGCAACTGAAGCTATGCGAAAGACTGCAATTTAGCGTTTTAAATTGATAAATTGCGACATTCACAGCAGCATTTCTATGAATTCAACTCGACTTTAGCCATATCTTTGGGGGTTGGGTTCTGTTTCCCAATCAGTTTTGGCCAGAACAAACCAGAATTTTCTCGATACTGTTCAAACTCAGGGTATCGCGACAGAGAACGATCTTTTTTGAGCATATTAGGGATAAAAACAGCTCCAAAAAAACCGCCAAGGATGACAAAAGGCAACCAATGCATCGTCAACATCGCAAAGGATATATAAATCAACATTTCACCTAAATAGTTAGGGTTACGACAACGAGCAAAAAAGCCTTCAGTAATCAATCTCGGTTGATACTTGAGGATCAAATATTTTTGCGCATCACTCCCAAAATGGAGAAAGACACCAAAAAGATTGAGGGCTATTGCACCGGCAATCACAGGCACAGCAGGCTCAACACGACGGCTGATCAAAAGATATGGAGCCACCCAATATAAACTGATGAGTCCAAACCCCAATAAGTGAATGGGCCATGGATATTTCTGTTCCCATTGTTTATCGGGATACAGTTGATCTTTAAGTAACCACAGCAATCCATAGGTGCCATGTAAGGCCAAATAAACCCAAGCCCCCAGCATAAAGTTTTGATAAATCAACATTAGACCCAAGATAAAGATAAAGGTCGTGCCTTTATGAAGATTGATGCAGTACTTGATCTTCATCATTTGCTTCTGGTTTTTAAAAAATTTTCATCGTCCCAATCACATCTCTCAGCCGCTCTGAATAAATGTAAAAAGTCAGTCCTTAAACCAAATTATCATCAACAAAAAAACTACCAGCGATTGCTTTATACCGATCAAAGAAGAGACTTGCCTAACCTGTTCCCAGACCTATGGATGAGGACTGTATTTAGATTCTTATAGCTTTAACACTCAGGATTCAATATCAGCTTCTGATCGCTCAATTCAGCCAGTGTCGAGATGACGGCTGACTTCCTCATTGCTTCCTACCCGCCCTGCCCAGACTGATTCAGCGATTCGCTTAAAACTTGAATCATCATGCCCCCTATTCCTCTGCCGCCCTAGGACTCAGTTCATGGGTATCTTGGAGACAATGGTTATGACCGAAGTCGTCGTGGGTAACAGCTCATCTGCTACAACTCACCCAGGTGTATTTAATCTTGGCTACCGAGGCGTTGGCATATCAGACAAGCTGAAGCCCTTATGGATTGACTCGCTCAAGCTGCGCTCTCAGGTGAATCTCTGGACTATTCTCTAAATTCACTTCAATGGTAAACACAGCCCCTCAACTAATTGGCAACTCTGACTACTTGTAAATTGGAGTTTTTCTGGCCCTTGCCTTCTAAGGTCTGCGACAAATCTTGGAACAAGATAAAAGCAACGGCACCAGACAACGTGAAGGTACTGAGAAGTAGCGTAATTAGGCTCAAATGAATAACTTTCATGGATTAATTCTCCCAAGGTATGTCAGTCCCCCTCACATGACATTCAATATAGCCACCCATTCAGACTCCCAACATGACTGTCCTCACGCAGTGAATAGATCTTGATCACGACTCGAACGGCGGAGGAGAGGCCGTCACATCATGTTCTGTAAGCTTGTTTGATGCGGTACAGAATCAATCGTTCCAAAATTATTGAGACAAAATTCATCGCGCCGCCGCATAGTATTGCCCTAAAAACTATCTCAGAACCTACAAGCATATCTGTCCCAATCGATACACTAAAGAGGATTAACGTCAGTATTGAAGCCCTATGACTGAAGTCCTCGATTCAATGTCTCAGATCAGTACCCTTGCCTCAACAACGCTGCAGTATGAGGTGGCGATGCCTGATCCGACATCTCACCTATTTGAAATTACACTTCATTGCTCGCTAGGAACTGACGACACTTTAGATTTGAAGTTACCGGTCTGGACTCCCGGCTCATACCTCGTTCGGGAATATGCAAAACATCTACAGGATTTCTCGGCCGTCGACGATCAAGGCGCTCGTTTGCCCTGGCAAAAAATCAGCAAGAATCATTGGCAGATCAAAACATCCGGCGTCCAGACCGTCACCCTTCACTACCGTATCTTTGCCCATGAATTGACCGTACGCACCAATCATTTGGATGCCAGTCATGGCTACTTCAATCCAGGAGCCATGTTTTTCTATGTTCCAGGACGAGAACAAGATGCGATCGCAATCACGATTCATCTCCCTGATCCAACTTGGCAGGTCACAACCGCATTAGATCCATTGCCAGATCAGCCCCTCACCTTCCTGGCGGACAACTTTGACACCTTGGTGGATAGCCCCTTTGAGATGGGGACCCATCAGGTTTTTGACTTCGAAGCGGTGGGTAAACCTCACCAACTGGCCATTTGGGGAGAAGGGAACTATGATCCTGAGCAAATCATTGCCGATACCCAAAAAATCATTGAAGTCGAGGCTAACCTCTTCGGCGGCTTGCCCTACGATCGCTATTTTTTTCTGCTTCATGTTTCAGCCAATGGCTACGGTGGCCTAGAGCACCACGATTGTTGCTCTTTACTCTATTCCCGCTTTGGATTTCGGAAGCCGGACTCCTATAACCGCTTCATGGGACTGGTCGCCCATGAGTTTTTTCATCTGTGGAACGTGAAACGGCTGCGTCCTCAAGCCCTGCACCCTTTTGATTATGACCAGGAAAACTATACGGATGCCCTGTGGTTTTGTGAGGGCGTCACCAGTTTTTACGATCTGATTCTGCCCTACCGAGCCGGTATTTATGATGCCAAGTTCTATCTCAAACTGTTGTCAGAATCCATTACGCGCCTCCAGTCCATCCCAGGACGACACACCCAGTCCTTAACGGAGTCTAGCTTTGATACATGGATTAAGCTCTACCGCCCCCATGCCAATTCTCGAAATTGTCAGGTCTCCTACTATCTCAAGGGAGAGATCGTCTCGCTACTTCTTGACTTACAGATTCGTCAACAGCATCACAACCAACGTTCTTTAGATGATGTGATGCTGCAGCTTTGGCAAACCTACGGCCAAAAGAATTTGGGCTATACCCGAGCGCAGCTCCTAGACATCATAGAAACCATTGCAGAGATGGACCTGACTGCATTTTGGCAAAACTATCTAGATGGGACCGTGGAATTACCCTATGAGGAATTCTTGAATCCATTTGGGTTAGAAGTGGTGGCTGAGTTTGGAGAACATCCGCTGCCCTATCATGGCCTAACCCTCAGCAGCCAATCGGGAAAGACCCTGATCCAATTTGTTGATATCGCTTCGCCAGCCCAAACTGCAGGCTTACAACCGGGGGATGAACTATTGGCCTGGGATGGTTTCCGCATCCAGGCGGATCAACTCGAGCAACGCTTGCAAGATTATCAAAGGGGGGATTCAGTCTCAATCACTCTATTCCACGATGATCAGCTCACCACCCATCGCCTTACCTTAGGTGAACCCCAGCCCAAATCCTATACGGTCAAGCCAATGACTACCCCCACGGATCAACAGAAAATCAATTTCCATCAATGGCTGGGCATTGAGTTAGCAGAACTGACCTAATTTTGGCTCTGGCGTGAAGATGTTAAACCCCAAAAAAACTTGGGAATGCTAAGGGCATATGAACGAAAACTTGCGTCTCCTTTGCCCCTTTGTCGCTTGGTGTGGACTTAGGGGTATTTTATTGCCCACAAAAAATCTTTCACGGCATCTTCACCATTAGTTGATAATTTAATTCCAGAGATAAGCAAACCCTTTAAACCTCACTAGCGCGTATAGGTCGTCATCACCATATACGTGCATTCCAACAAACTGGCCCCCAATTCGGGGGCATTTTATTTGCTTATTTATACTTACGCGGTGATATAAATCACAATAATCATTCCGTAATGCCACTCAGGTAAGGGCATCGATCTGAAAGTTAGGATGAAATTGCCTCAGGGGAACTCCTCGGAGTTATCACCCCCCCTGGGGCATTTGATCTGTTTAGCCTTAGCTGAGTTGGGCGACCACCTGGTTTTTAAGTAGAGTATCTTGGGTTAACAGATCTTCAACGCTGATGCGCAGGGTGCGTCGATTATCCACCCAAAACAGTACTTTGATGCGATCGCTCCCCGGATACCCAGGTGGGGTTAACTTCGCCACTTTGCGTGACCCGTCTCGATCATTCAGGGGTTGAACCAGGGTTTGGGTTTCAGACAATTGCCGAGTCACCAACCGATCGCCATCGAAAAAGACTTCCGTGCCACTATTGGTATTACCCAACTCTCCCAAGATGAGTTCAATGCTAGGCTGAGCATCCGTTGAAGCCCCGAGGGTCAGTTCAATCGGTTCCTCCATGGGATAGGGCAAGCCTGCAGGAATAATCGGATGCCAACTATGGGCCTGTTGACGGCGGTCCCAGTAGCGAACGCCGTAGCTGTGGTAGAGAAAATCTTTCACCTCTAAACCCTGGGCTACCTGTAAAGCGCCTTGGGCAATCGCTTCAAAGGGGCGGCTACTGCAAATGCGGCTGTCATCAAAATATTGCTGCACCCAGGTTTGAACTGCAGGAATCTGACTGGTTCCCCCCACCAGCAGAACGGCTTTAATATCATCAACCTCTAAACCTTGGCGACGAGCCTGTTGCAAGACCTGGGTCATGCTGTCATCTAAACGATCAAAGAACTGATGCTCCTTGAGGATTTGCTCAAACTGTTCGCGATCCAGAGCCAGCTCATAACTATCAAAGGTTTCCTCATTAAAGTAAACCTCGGTCGCCTTG
The DNA here is from genome assembly GCF_000238775.2 of Acaryochloris sp. CCMEE 5410. Lineage (NCBI taxonomy): Bacteria > Bacillati > Cyanobacteriota > Cyanophyceae > Acaryochloridales > Acaryochloridaceae > Acaryochloris > Acaryochloris sp. CCMEE 5410. Next base: position 1,946,622 of record NZ_AFEJ02000002.1, read on the forward strand.
GGCTGTAGGGAGAGTTGAATTTTGAGCCGCTCGGCTAAGCGAGTCGTCAGGGGAGTGACGGCTAAGTTTTGGGTTTTGGCAAAGTGATCGACGAGCCAATTATCAATATCGGTGCCCCCCAAGTTCTGACCCGCTTTCGCCAAGACGCGGGCTGATTGCGGTCGTTGTTTTGAGGTATCCGCTAGATTCTTATCCCCCCACTTGAGGATAAATCCCAAGGGCTGGGTCTTTTGTTGAGATGGATTGATCTGCACTAAAGAGAGATCGAAGGTACCGCCTCCAAAGTCCACCACCAGCAGCACATCTTGATCGGCTTTGCCATAGCCTAAGGCTGCGGCGGTGGGTTCATCGATCATCCGCACCTGCTCTACCTGCAGATCTTGGCAGACCTGCCCCAGCCAATGGCGATAGGTTTCAAAGCTATCGACTGGAACCGTCAGAACTAAGGACTCTTTTACGTCCGGATGGGTGGTTTGGAGCTGCTGGAGAATCGTTTGCAAAAACCAGCGTCCCACCTGTTCAAACTGAATGGTTTGGCCATCCAGTTCCGGCAAAAAACCTTGGACTTTGGACCCAATTCCCCGTTTAAAGCTGCGAAAAAAGCGCGGATCATTTTGGATATCCAAGCCGCGATCTCGCACCTGTTGTCCCACACAGACTTTATTCTCTGCCGCTTGCTCTACGTAGAGCAGACTGGGGATAAGGTCAGGATTTTGGGCCGTCTGATAACTCAGGCCGGGCAAATTAATGATTTCAGATTGCTCTGTGACCGGGTTCCAACGAGCAATAACGGTATTACTGGTACCAAAATCAATTGCGTAACTCAAGAGATTTACCACTCACTGACAAGAGTTGGATCACGTTTGAGAATCCACCTAATGAAGCATTCCCAACCCAAATGGCTGGGGAAAGGGTACGCACGAAGATGTGCCTTCCAAACTGCTCATTGAGGCAATCCTCACTCAATTAGTATACAAAAGAGATCAGACGGCTCCAGCAAGCGCTGAAGTATTCTCGCCTGTGAGCACTCACTGTCCTGAGTGATATTGAACCTTTGTGGTCATCAATGCCATGCATACCCTATTTCACTGTGGCTTAAGCCTGATGATTGGACTAGCCAGCCTGTCTCCTGCAGCAGCGATGTCTTTTGCGACCCATCCGATTGTGTTTCCTCAATCCGGTAATCATATTTTTTGGGTTGCGCAAGGAGTGATGCAGTCAGAAAACTCATCCCAGTTAGGGTCGTTGCCTGACTCGATTCAACAGGCCGTTCTCCAAGATCTTGCCCAACAAACGGGCGATGCTCCAGATCAATTTCAAATTATTCAGGCCCAAGCCCAAACCTGGCCAGATGGTTGCTTAGGATTAGCTACTCCTGATGTGTTTTGCACCATGGCCCTTGTTGAGGGATGGCAGGTGCAAGTTTCCAATGGATCCCAAACATGGACATATCGTACCGATGCCTTTGGATACGTCGTGAAATTAGAACCTGCTACCGCCCCCTCTCCTAAAAATAACCCTCAAAACCGTTAGGGCAACCCTTACCTTCCCCTTGAGAGTCCATCCGAGGAAATTCTAGACAATTCATCACAGCTTTCCCAGTGCTAATTCGCTCAAGCCGTTGAGGTGCCCTTACCGTACTATGATGGCCTAGGCCTTCTCATGCAGGCTAGCCATGAGGACGATTTTAATTACAGGGGCAACTGGATTTGTAGGCGGGCATCTATTGTCCTGCTTAGAAGGGCATCCCTACAAACTCAGACTAGCCCTTAGAAAACCCCCTCAATCTCCGCTCTCACCGGGAGCAGACCTGATCCAAGTCGGGGATATCAACGCGTCAACGAACTGGCAAGAAGCCCTAATCGACGTTGATATCGTTATTCATCTGGCCTCCCGCGCTCATATTCTCAAGGAAACCGTGGCGGATCCGATGGCGGCGTTTCAAGAGGTCAATGTTGAGGGAACCCACGCCCTTGTTCAGCAATCAATAGAGGCGGGTGTTCAACACTTTATTTTTATTAGTTCAATTGGAGCCATGGCGACTTTGAGTGATGTCGGTTTAACAGAAGCGTCGCCCTGTCATCCTGACTCGCCCTATGGTCGAAGTAAGTGGCAGGCAGAGCAGGACTTGATGGCTCTTGCTCAACCCAGTGAGATGCGGTGGACGATTTTTCGACCAACGTTGGTGTATGGTCCTCGCAATCCCGGCAATATGGAACGATTAATCAAGCTGGTTGATCAGGGATTTCCCTTGCCCTTTGGCTTAATTAAAAATCGCCGCAGCCTCGTGTACGTCGGCAATTTAGTTGAGGCCATTGTGGCCAGTCTGAACCATCCCAAAGCCTTTAATCAAACCTTTCTGATCAGTGATGGGCGGACAGTATCCACAGCTGAACTGATTCGGGCCATTGCCCAAGCGTTGCAACGTCCAGCCCGATTACTACCCATACCACCCATCTTGATCAAGCTCCTGGGCCTACTAACTGGTAAAACGGATGCAGTTGATCGACTTTTAGGATCATTGGCGGTTGATAGTGATAAGATTTTCCAGACTTTAAATTGGACGCCCCCCTACTCTATGGAACAAGGCCTACTCAAAACTGCGGAATGGCATGCTCAGGGCGATTCCAAAGCGTAAGGCAAACCCATCCATCTCAATGCTCCGTGCTCAAGTGATTCACTAAGGATTCATGGTCTTTATCGTCGTTTGTTGTCTAGTAAGCTGCATATTCAGCATTATTGGGGTTTATGCATTAACCAAAACCCTCAAGCAAATCTTGATCGATATTCCCAATGAGCGTAGCTCCCATACTCAACCCACTCCCAGGGGCGGCGGGTTAGGGTTTATTCTGGCGTTTGCAGTATCCGCCTACCTCAGCCAAACCTTATTGAGCGACCCCCAGATTACGTTTGCTTATCCAGTCTGGTTGCCTTTAACCTTCCTCGTCGGGGTCGGCTGTATGGATGACTGGAAAAATTTATCCTCGACCTTAAGATATGTTGTACAGCTCTTAGTAGCTTGCATGATTGTCAGCCAGGGCAATGCCTTCCCTCAGCCCTGGTTAGAGTCTTTGGGCACCGTTGGTTTTGGGATTGCGATCGCAACCACGATCATTGGCCTCACTGCCTTGATCAATTTCTATAACTTTATGGATGGCATGGATGGCTTAGTAGCTGGCGTCAGTGCAGTCCAGTTGGGTTTTATGGCCGTTTGGTCCCAAGAGCCCGTTCTCTGGCTGTTGGTTTCAGCGTTGGTGGGCTTCCTCTATTGGAACTGGTCCCCAGCCAAAATTTTTATGGGAGATGTGGGTAGTACCTTTCTAGGGGCGGTCATGGCGATTACGCTACTCAACCAAACGGGTACCGTCGAACAAAGCTGGTCCGCCTTGGCTATTACCCTGCCGATTACGGGCGATGCCATTTATACCCTCTTCTGTCGGGCGATTCGGGGTGAAAATATTTTCAAAGCCCACCGTAGCCATATCTATCAGCGATTGCACCAAGCGAAGTGGAGTCACGGTAGAGTGGCCGCGGTCTATATGGGCGTGACGGTGGCATTGGCCCTGCTTATCTACGGCTATGGTAGTTTGGGCGCTTGGATCAGCTTGATCGGAGTTGCGATCGCAATTCTCGTCGCAGAACGATACCTGAGTACTCGCAAATCCCTCAGTAATTAAGTCTCTACAAAACACGCAGCAGGCTGGGAATCGAACTAATGGCTTCCATCTGGCGAATTTCATCTAAAGCGTGATTAAAATTACCTTCCTGGACATCGTGGGTCACCACCACAATTTCAGCTAGCTCAGCCTTAATGCCCGTTTGCACCACAGACTCCAAACTAACACCGTGATTACCAAAGACAGTCCCCAATTTGCCAATCACGCCTGGATGATCTTTGGTTAAAAACCGAGCATAGAAGCGGGTCATTAGATCATTCATGGGGGCAATATTGCAATAATGCTGGTGGGAACAGGCCAGCAACGGGTGGATGCGAGAGGATTCTGGATCATTGGCCACGATGCCTGTTTTGAGTAAAGCCGCAATATTAATCAAATCGGCAACCACGGCACTCGCCGTCGGCCCAGCCCCCGCTCCAGGACCAAAGAACATCACCTGCCCCAGCGGATTGGCTTCGATTAGCAGGGCGTTATAGACATCATTGACGTTTGCTAAGGGATGATCGAGGGGAACTAATGTGGGATGAACACGGGCCTCTAATTGAGGTGGAGGTAGCTCGTCAGTTGTGGGAGGTACTTTTGCGATCGCAAGTAGTTTGATCACAAATCCCAGATTCTTGGCATAGTTAATATCCTCTGCACTCACTTGGCGAATGCCTTCCCGATGAACCTGCTCTAAGTCAATCCGCCCTCCAAAAGCCAGGGAGGCCAGAATGGCAATCTTATCGCCTGCATCCAAGCCATCCACATCCGCAGTGGGGTCTGCTTCGGCATACCCGAGGGCTTGGGCTTCCGCCAGCACATCGTCAAAGGCCGCCCCCGACTGCTGCATCTTAGTGAGGATATAGTTGGTGGTGCCGTTGAGAATACCGATCAGGGTATGGATCCGGTTGGCCCCTAGGGATTCTTTGAGGGGCTGAATTACCGGAATTCCGCCTGCCACTGCCGCCTCAATCATGACGTAGACGCCTGCCTGAGTTGCGGCTTGAAAAATTTCTTCGCCAAAGCGGGCAATCACCGCTTTGTTGGCAGTGACCACATGCTTCCCTTGAGCGATGGCTTCTAGAATCAGGGAGCGAGCGGGTTCAAGGCCACCAATCACTTCAACCACCATATCGATGGTGGGGTCATTAACGATGGCGTTGAGATCCGTGGTGAGCACCTCAGTCGAGAGATTTAGGCTGCGCGCTTTCTCTAAGGACCGCACCCCAACTTTGGCAATTTTAAGCTCTTGCAAGAGGGGATGACGGCCTTTGGGGTTCGCAAAGATTTCGCCCACTCCTGTACCTACGGTTCCTAATCCAAGTAAGCCAATTTTGAAACCCATGGTTATGCCCCATCTCGATCACAAACTTTATTGTGACATTCAGATTCAAGTCTTCAACACGATATGGGGAAAAATTCTGGTCATCGAGTGAAGATAGGCAGATTGTGTAGTCCCAAGCGGAGGTCAGTCAGCATAAACAGTCAATTCATCGGTTAACCTAGCCACTAAAGTTTTTAGCGACTATCCGCAGGATGGGAAACCTGAGTCTTGTAGGCATTGTCATGGATGTAGTCGTTCCTCTAGCCAAAACGCTCCATTGATCGAGTCTCTGTCCCAAGATGGGTAAACCAGCAATCTCTTTGCCCCAGTAAATCTTGTTCTAAAGGTGCCCATTGATGCAGAAGCATATCAGCCGTGTCCTCCTCACCTTGATCGCCATCTCTGTGACTTTACTGCTGACTGAGTGTCACGTTGGCAAACTCACCCCAATTCTAGTTGGCAAAAAAATATGGCTGAATGATGATGAAGACCTGATGGAAAAAGAGATTCGCAAAATCATACCTGAAGGCAGCTCTATCACGGAAGCTCACAATATTTTGCACCTGAATGGATATCAGTGTGGCTATTTTAAGGAATCCGATGCTGTCGATACGATAGAGAGCAATAGAACAAGTAAAGATGCAGATTATTTATTCTGCTATTTGCAAATATCAAGGCTTGTTTGTGCCCAAACGTATAAACCTTCCATTTACTACAAGGATGAAAAGGTTACACGGGTGAATATTAAGCTTGGGGGATGGTGCTTATAATCATTACTGCGCTCACTTGGCTAACTGTAGTTTTGTCGCAACTTCAAGATCCTTAACAGGGTAAGCACTTTCAGCAGGTGTCAGAAGGGCCTCATAATTTCCAGAAATAACAGATTCACGCTGTTCTGCCACAAAGTTCGAAATATCTTCAATGTCAAGAATCCACTCTTGGGCATACTGACGAATCGCCTCTCTCCGCAAACCCAATTGAATCGCTCGCCGCTCCAGCTTATAACCGGCTGGATTATGGTCTGGGTCCCATTGCAAACGCACATCAGAGGCATGAACCGCCTTTTGCCAAGCTTCTTGGCTCTCATATAGCCCAGATTGAAAGGAAGAATGTACAGCTTGGGCCAAGATCGAGTCAAACGCAGATCGTTTTAAGCGGATAGCCAGAATAACTTCTTGCCCAGGCTTAGCACCCCAGCCCGCGCGATACATCATCCACAAAAAGTTGGGTTTAATCCACGTCATCCGCGAAAGCTTAAACTCACCACCAAAGTAACCGTGTTGAGCGGCAAAATCACCAATAGCAGGTCGATAAGCCTGATACACCACAATTGAATCAGCATCGTATTGGGCCAAGATGACTCGTCCTTGCTGGGGCCAGCGGTCTTTTTGATGGAGATAAGGTTCGGTGTGCAAGGGCATAGCCAATTGAAATGGAAGGCGAATTAAATACTACAATGTAGTATAACTAGGTTCATTGCCCACTGTCCATCTATCTCATTCAATTCAGCATCAGGAATTAAACCCCTTATTCCATAAGATCACGTCCCATATCCTTGGCTTTCTGACGGTAATATTGCGCCAATGCCGGGTTTTGCCCGTCTACCTCGTAAATCGTAGCTAAATTATGGAAAGACAATGCACAGCCTTGCGAGCCTGCCTGTTGATACCATTGTTTTGCTGTAGCACTATCTCGCTTAACCCCCAAACCTAGCTGAAACATTGAGCCGAGTAGGCATTGGGCAATCACGTTCCCTTGGTAGGCTAGCGGCGAAAGTAGCTGAAAGGCTGCGGCATACTGATGTTGAGTGTAGGCTACCTGACCAGCGTCTAGTTTTGGATGCAATGGACGCTCTGCACAGTAATGGCAGCTCATGGTGGTAAGTCTTTACCTTTGGCGATGATTTTGGGAATCGTTGTAGTACCTTCTCTGAACCATAGGACACCTTACTGGTTGTTGTTCTCTAAATTCCTAGAGGAAGATGTTATCCAACGGTTAATATCTACGTCACATGACATATAACCATAGTTATCCCATGAAGGATTGTCATCCATGCCGCTAATCCGCTCAGAATCGCAAATCGGGAACCTTCTTGACCATTATTGTGACAGCAAATCGGATAGCGAACAGGTTCGCAAATGGTACGCTGCAATGCGTGACCTGATTCCAAAACTCGATGCTGAATTGCCGAACACCAATGTTTGGGGCCTAACTTCACACGATTCTCTGTGCTTAATGTCGGTACCTGAATATAATGCTGGCGTCAATCATGTCATAATCGAGCACTACTACGATGGATGCTTCAGAATGTCATACCATCCTCCAGAAGGCGAACTTCCAGTGCCGAAATCGCACGTTACCTTTATGGCAATCGGTGTCCCGGAAGCGTTGACTCGAATTAAGGTTGCAATGGCTGCATCCAAAGGCTGGCCTGACAGCCCTGATTTATAGCCGATACGCTTGCAGAAGAAATGAGTTACTCCCCTCCCGACTTCCTATTCCTTCAGCAAGTCTCTATTCCTCCCCTCTACCAGGTTGACGGAATATATCACTAAGTCTTCAGCTTTGCCTGAAACCAATTCATATAGTCGACCAGCCAGTATTTGTTAGTCGTCCCTGAAAAACCTCATCAGACCATATACCGTAGGCCTTTCAGTCATTAAGGTATGGCTTTAATTTGCAAGTAAATTCGCTGACCCTTATAAAAACTGGCGAAACAACGCCTTTTTAGATTGCTTGAAGCTCCCAATCCTGGTAGATAATCAAATCTCTATGTTCCAAATTTGACCTCTAAGGGCTTTGATATGCAGGGGTTGTAGAAAAGCATCTCCAAAATAGGAGGGGTTTTTCAGGGATGACTTGTTAGTCTCAGTGCCAACCCAAGCTTCTTGAGATGTTACTGCCCAGGCTGAAGCACTGGTCTAACAGGATTGTCAGCAAAAATACTTTTGAGTGCATCCAGTACAGGGATATCTTGCTTTCTCAAAGTTGAAATATAACCGCGAATGCGGCAGAACTGCTGGGCACCTGCCAAGGAGCGAAAACATCCCGATATCTTCTGCTTCAACTTCATCATGCGGATATCGCGCTCAGCCTGATTGTTATCAAAAGGCACCTGAAAATCATACATAAACGCCAAGACAGCAGCTTGGTGCTTTCGAAGTCGGTCGAGCAAGTTTTGGGTGTACTCTGCTTCTGCTTGCCTCGTTTCTTGGGTGCATTTCATCGACGGTTGGCATTGGATTATGCTTGAATCCATCGGCTAACACTTGGCGATACCGCTGCTCAAACGCCTCGACTTGTCTCGCATCGAGAACGCTTAAGTGTTCAGCTTTTGCCCGCTCTACCTCAGCTTTGATATCTAGCAGCAGTGAGATCATCTCCTCAGCCCAAGGTTGTTTGTAGCGTTCAACAATAAATCGGAGTTCGCGCAAATGATGGGCATTGCATAAGCTATGCGTACAACCATAGCGGGCATAGCTCTTCCAACCATCATGAATACTCGTGCCCGTAAAGTTTGGCAGAATATCCATTTCGTCCATCGCTGCTGTGCCGCGTTTGGCATGGACAAAGTAGTAGGTTAATCCACTCGTACAAGCGACATGCAGCCACCACAACTTGCTGTTGACTCGCAACCCCGTCTCGTCAAAATGTCCCACAGCTGCTTGCTCAATAGCGTCTTTGATCTGGGCTTCAATCGGTTCTAATTGCTGGGCACAGGTTGTACGGGTGTTGCACAGGGTTCCTTCAGAAACCTGACAACCCAAGAGGTCTTTAAGCAGTTCACGGGTGCGCTCAAACGGCAACAGTTGAGCCTCCATCAAATACACCATCAAGCCTTTGAGATTACTGCCATACTGAACCACATTGGTGACATCGCTGGGGAATTTACCCCGGTTCAAGGTTTGACAGTGCTCACAATATTTGACTTCTGCTTGATGCTCGATGACCTGTAATGACAAGGAGGGCAGCTCATGAACCTGGCGCAGTTCATACTCAAGGACGGCGACCTCTGTTAACGAGGCACCACAGCCTTGACATTGAGTGACTGGATGTAACACTACGGCATCGACGGTTTCACGCCATTCCAAGGTACTACCGGGATGGCCTTTTTGACCCCACTTTTACGCTTACTCTTACCCCGTAGACTTTTGGTCCGCTTCCCAAAGCCATCGCTTGAGGGTGGTTTACTACTGTTCCGACTATCTTTGCCAAGATGCTCTTCTAGTCGCTCTATCCGTTTAATAAGAAGGGTGACCAGCTCAACAACTGCATCCTCTCCTTGATGGTAGATTGCTCGAATATCAGATTCACTAATTTTCTGGTCAGAGACTTTCTTGTTCAACGAATGAGTACGGATTGACTGCTGGTGTGCTTAAAACATAGTCTCAGATAGAGTTATACCTTCATTCTCAACACAATGATTTAAGCCTGGGCAGTAACCTTGAGATTAAGGCATGGCAGCTATCCGTCGCACATCGTGAAATGAATATTACAAGAGGTCTATTGGCTTTTGATATGAAAAGGACTGGATCTGTCTGGCAGTTAGGTTTCAACACATCAGAAAAGCCTTTGGAGATATTTTTGGTGGTGAGGAGTTGTCAGGGAGTAAACATGTCATTCTTACTGATTATCTCCATAAAAATGCACTAGAGAAAATGATTCAATACCTAGAAGAACGTCTCCAATATTTCTCAGTCAAACCAGAAAATTTGAATCATATCTAGAAGGCTTTAATCAACATGTTATTTGCTACTAATCGCACCTTCATTCAAGGTCCTTCTTGTTCCCGAAACCCTCAATTTCCTCGCTCAGTTGACTTTAACTTGGATGACAACCAAGCTGGACAATCCATTTCTTTTTGTCGTCGAAATAATACGAATAGCTACATAGAGATTGGGCACTCTGCTTTCTTTGATGCCCTAGAAGCCGATCCAGCAGAAGAAATCCTATTCTATATCCACGGATACTCTACTCTACCTGAGCCAGTAATCTTTTCTCGGACAGAAGAATTACAGCAACACTTCAATGCTCTTGGGGGCAAACGTATTCGGGTTGTTCCCCTAATTTGGCCATGCGATAACGACTCTGGTCCCTTACAAGATTACTTTGGTGATCAGATGGCAGCCGATGCCAGTGACATCGCATTTATGCGTTTTTTTGAATGGTTTTTTTCATGGCTGAGTAACCGCAACGATGGCCAGAATGCTCCCTTCAGCAAAAACTTGAATATTCTGAGCCACTCTATGGGGGCCCGAGTTCTACGTGGCGCCCTTAATCGGGCTGTTCAATATTTTCAAGTAGATGGCTTTCCGCTGATTTTTCGGAGTATTTTTCTATCAGCATCCGATATTGTCAATGAAGCACTTGAGGCAGGAGAAGAAGGACAGTGGATTCCGTCGTCTGCGAGAAATGTAGCCGTTTATTATGCCTCTGACGATTGGGCATTACGAACGACTGCAATTATTAATATAGGCAATCTGGTCGCTTCAAGACGGTTAGGTCAAAAAGGGCCAGAAAATATGAATGCAGTACCTGATAATGTCTTTGCGTTTGACTGCGGAGACTTTAACAATCGATATGATTTACCCGGCCATGGATATTTTGCCAGTGACGTTCAGGGGAATCCTGGGTTAGTCCTCAGACATATGCATGCCACGATGCAAAGGGGGCGAATTATTACGCCTAATGGACAGCGGAATGTTGTCTTAGATTCAAGCTTAGTCACTTTCAACTAGCAGGGAATGTTGCTCTTCCCTTGTCAACGACTAAATCTGATTTTGAGAAGACGCCCTATCTTGCTCCTTTGCCAAGTTAAAGGAATACATCACAAAGTCCTCAGCTGTGCCTGCAACTGACTCATATAGTCGACAAGCTGGTATATTGTCAGCCTCAGTGCCAACCCAAGCTTCTTGACAGCCTAACTCTCGCCCCAAGGTAAATAGGGCCTGCAACAACTGACGTCCGATACCTTGCCTTTGATAACGAGGGGAGACCCCCACTTCATTAATCCAGAGTTGCATGGGCTTATCAGGATGGAAATATGTCACCGCTGAGGCCATCCCCACCACTCGCTGGTCATCACAGGCGACGGCAATGTGGTGGCGAGGATCAGCCATAAAGGCTGCACTCCATGCTCGATTCAGCGGATAGTCAAAAACATCAGGAGCCACACAGTCCAGAACATGGATTTGGTCAGGCTGGAGAAGGCGAATGGTTACGGTCATGGCCAATACCCCCGTAGGTATCAGGACTTAGCTTAACGGTAGCGTGGGCCTACGGTCTGGATGAGGGGATATCAGCCATGGCCAAATTGAAAGAAGCCATGCTAGCCTGTGAGAAAGATTTTGTATCTTAGCTTTTGCACGACGATGAATTATCGCCCGTCCTACAACGGATTGATTATTACCGCCATTCCTTAATCAGTGGTGGGTTCAACGTCGTATCTAATCATTTCGAGCACTTAGAAACCCGCCTCAAGGCGGTTTTTTTATGGGCCTGCTTTGAGGCAACTCAGGAGGTCCATCATGAAAAAAGTAGCCGTCTTTGGCAATTCCGGTGGTGGGAAATCCACCCTTAGCGCTCAATTAGCCGAGGTAACGGGTTTACCCCTCCATGTCTTAGATAAAATCCAATACAAAGCTGGAGGTGAGAAGGTACCTCAGGCGGTTTATAGACAAACTCACGATCAGCTTCTGCGGGAAGAGGCCTGGGTGATCGATGGGTTTGGTTGCATGGAGACCTTATGGGAACGACTGAAGGTCGCAGACACTCTGGTTTATCTGGATTTGCCGTTGTATATCCATTTTGCCTGGGTGACCAAGCGGATGGTCACAGGGTTTGTGCAACCCCCTTCGGGCTGGCCAGAACAAAGTCCTATCCTCAAGAGCAGCCTGAATAGTTATCGGACCTTGTGGTTATGCCATCGGCATCTGACACCGCGATATCGCAATTTTGTGCAACAAGCCAGGGAGACTCAAACGGTCTATCATCTCCGATCGGTCTCTGATATCTCGGCATTTTTAACCACGGTAGCCAACTCGTAAGTCATGTATTGCTGGCAGACCCAGGCATAAACGTAGCAGTTGATATTGCTCAATCAGCTGCTACGTCTAGCTTAAGAGCTATATGCCATCCTCAAAGCTGATCGTTACACCTGTATCCGGTATATCCTGTTAAATTGTCGGTATCGCGCAGCGGAAAAGTTAAGACGTGATTGATTTAAAGCAGCTAAGGGATAATCCTGAAGCCTTTGCAGAGCGCCTCAGTCGACGAGGTGACTATGATTTGCAAGCTATTTTGGACCTGGATCAAAAACAGCGCGAACTAGAAACCGAGCGATCGCAACTGCAAGCCCGAAGTAACCAAATAGGTAAAACCATCGGTGAACGGATGAAAGGGGGGGCTAATCCCAAGGATCCTGAGATTCAAGACCTGCGCCAGGAAGGCAGTACTGTCAAAGCCACCCTCAGCGATTTAGAACCGAAAGAGCGCGACCTTAAAGCTGAAATTGGCGAGCTGCTGCTGACGATACCGAATCTACCCAGTGACGATACGCCCGTCGGTAAAGACGAAACCGCCAACGTCGAAGTGAGTCGATGGGGAAACGAATATATTCCCAAAAACGCCAAGCTCGCTCACTGGGAGATTGGCGAAAACCTGGGGATTTTGAATTTTGAGCGCTCCGTTAAAATTGCTCAAAGCCGCTTTGCTACGTTGGTGGGGGCGGGGGCTGCCCTTGAGCGGGCTCTGATTCAATTTATGCTCGATCAGCAGGTAGAAGCGGGCTATATCGAAGTGTTGCCTCCCGTTCTCGTTAACAGTGACTCCTTAACGGCCACCGGACAACTCCCCAAATTTGCTGAAGAAAGCTTCAAATGCGCTGAGGATGATTTGTGGCTCAGCCCGACGGCTGAAGTCCCCGTCACTAACCTCTATCGCGACGAGATTATCAATGCCGATGATCTACCCATTTTTCACTGTGCCTATACTCCTTGTTTTCGCCGAGAAGCGGGCAGCTATGGTCGCGATACCCGAGGGCTGATTCGACTCCACCAGTTTAATAAGGTGGAGTTAGTAAAGCTGGTTCATCCCAGTACCTCTGCTGATGAGCATGAAGCCTTAGTTAAAAATGCGGCTGCTATCCTCGAAGCCTTGAAGCTTCCCTACCGAGTGTTGCAGCTCTGTACGGGGGATTTAGGATTCTCTGCTGCTAAATGCTATGACCTGGAAGTCTGGCTCCCCTCTGCCGATTGTTACCGGGAGATTTCAAGCTGTTCCAATTTCCTGGATTTCCAAGCGAGGCGAGGGAATATTCGCTTTAAGGAATCTGGACAGAAAGGAACTCAGTTTGTCCATACCCTCAATGGTTCAGGCTTGGCGATTGGTCGGACCATGGCTGCTGTGCTGGAAAATTATCAACAGCCCGATGGCAGTGTTCAGGTCCCCGAGGTTTTGCAACCCTATTTGAAACGCAAAGTCTTGTAAACTGCCGTAGCGATGGACCTTCTACAATAGGTGGGACACTAAAGGGAGAATAATCTTCTATGCGTCTAAATCGTGTCCTAGCCTTAGCGTTAGTGACGTTATGTTTGATTGCAGCCTTAGGTAACTGGTTAGGCGGATCGGTTAGTAAGAGCAAAGCCCAGGGCTCAGCAAACGTCGCCCAAATCAATGTTTATGGCGTGATTAGCGATGAAGCGTCTGGTGGACCTTTCAGCTCGGGTGAAGGGGCCAATGCCAATAAGCTGATCAGCAATATTAAAAAAGCTAGAGAGGATGATGGCATTAAAGCCATCCTACTGCGGATAAACAGTCCAGGGGGCACGGCGGCTGCCTCCCAGGCCGTGTACGAAGAGCTAATGCGAACCCGTAAAGACACGGATATTAAAATTGTCGCCAGCTTGGGGGATGTCGCTGCTTCAGGGGGATATTACATTGCCAGTGCAGCCGATCATATTGTCGCTAACCCTTCTTCGATCACCGGATCTATTGGGGTGATTGTGCAAACCCAAAACGTGACGTCCCTCCTTGATAAAATCGGGGTCCAAACTAGCACAATTAAAAGTGGCCCTTTGAAAGATATTCTGTCTCCGTTCCGGGAGACTAAGCCTGAAGAGCGCAAAATATTGCAGTCGGTGGTAGATGAGTCCTATCAGCAGTTTTTAGATGCCATTGTTGCCGGACGGGGGATGTCCTTGGAAAAGCTAAAGCCCTTGGCCGATGGTCGTATTTATACCGGGACTCAGGCCAAAGACAACAAGCTAGTAGACTCCCTAGGGAATTACTATGACGCCTTGGACAAGACGGCGGAGCTGGCCAACATTTCCGGTGACCCCAAGGTCAAAGATTTTGGCAAAGGCAGCTTATTTGGAGATTTCGGTCCATTTCTCTCCACGTCGAATCAATCCTTTCCCCAGCTAACGACGGAATGGCTCTCTTCCAAATCCCAATGGCCCCGTTGGCATAAGATTCCGCTGACGATCATGGAGTAAGCGATGCTAGATGCTCTATTTACGACGTTCTTTGGTGCTCAATCCTCCCGAAATAATCAATCTGTCTCGATTCTGATTGGCTTTGCGCTTCTCAGCATTCTGTCCTTGAATGCAGCTGGCAAAGTGGGGGCAGGCATTGGGGGTGTGATTGTTTTCTTCCTGTTGTTTTTGGTGGCGGGTCTATTGGGGGGGCTGTGGTTAGCCGCTGCCTTTAACTTTTTTGCTCAGCTCTTGGGGGGAAAAGGTTCGGCTCAGGAGAGCTTACGGGCAGTTTTGCTGGGGTTGTGGCCGTTGATGATCTCTGGACCTGCGATCGCAGCTTCGCAGTGGCCTGGCATTTTAGGTCAATTTTTAGGTCTGTTATTGGGGCTAGTGGTTCTGATCGGGACGCTGATCACCCTGACTCGATCCATTGGTCAAGCTCATCAGCTTCAGTGGGGGAAAGCCTTATTAACAGTTATCTTTACGGCTGTGACGTCGATGCTGGCTTGGTTAGGGTTTATTCTTTGGCCCCTCGTTTTGATATTGGGTTTGTAGCGGGAATTTGATGGTCGTTGCCTGCGGTCTGCAGGACATGGGCTAGTCGGTCGCATCAACACTTTTTCATCGACTGCAATAATTCATAACGAAATTGGCCTCGTTTTTAATAAAAAGATACTGATCCCGGCTGATTTTCAGTGCATCCACCCAGATGATTTTGATAGCATCTGGTAAACAATAGAAATAAGCAACTTTTTCTATTGTGCAGTCACACCCTCATAGGGCCTAATTATGTTTCAAGACCCAACCCATACAATGTTCTGGACCATTATGGTCTGTGAGTTTTTGGTCGCTTTTGGTTTAATTACTTACCTCGCTCAAGGGGAAAAGAGCGGCGATAAAACTCAGTAATATCAGCTTTTATTTGTAGTTAGTAACATTCAACATACCTCCTAACATAACCAACGGCGGCGCAGATACAACTGTGCTGCTTTTTTCGTGGTTAATTGACTTTGGCAACGGCCATCCCAACGCCTGCCTGGAACCACCTACCAATGACTCAACTGACTCGATAAACTTTCGGGGTCAGTCCCGTCATCTGTCGAAACTGTTTACTCAAATGGCTGTGGCTGCTAAAGCCACACTCAAAGGCAATATCGACAATGGGTTGGTCAGTTTGCTTTAAAAGCTGTTTGGCCCGCTCTACCCGCTGCTGCAGCAAATACTGAAAGGGGGAAAGCCCCATAGACTGCTTGAAGAGACGGCTAAAGTGAAATTGGCTCATATCCAGCAACTGTGCTAACTCAGCCAGCTTGAGATCTTGCTCTAAATGGGCATCCATATAGTCCAACACCTGGGCAAGCTGGCGCTGGGGAATACCGCCTTCATAAACGGGTAAATGGGGTTGGATCGTTGCATACTGTCTAAGCAAATGGACGGTTAACACATTGGCTAAGGAATCCATCATCAGGCTGCTTACTGCATTCTGCTGGCCTTCCGTTAGCATCATCATGGCAATGGTTTCTATGTGTGGATCGCGCATCCGAAATCCAGGGACGAGGGACATGCGATCGCAATCTTGTTCCAGAGTTTCCTGGGCAACTTTACGGACAAACTGATCGGTCAGTTTCACCTCTAGACAATGTTCATGCCCTTCCCACCGCGCAAAAAATGGCGAGCCAGCCGGTGCCAGAGAAAAATCCCCTTTCTGAATCAGTCCGGTGAAGATATTGCCGTCTTGAGATTGGACATAGTGAAGCGGACGGGGGGCCAATGACATAAACAGGGTATGTTCTGACTCAAACTGACACTGTCCTTCTCCTGGTGGGTTCTGGAATTGGTGAACATGGACATCCTTCCCCTTTTGCTCTGAGCTTGGCAAATTGAGGTAGGCCGTGACAGCAGTTTGTTGCGGTGCTGTGTTTTCCACGATGTCTAATCAATGGGGTTAGTTGCCACTATACAATTCCAACCTATTTGCGCGAGTGAAATTGCTTACAGAATTTAGATTCCCATGGATCCTCATCAAGATTTCTGCCAGGGGGCTATACGTTCTATCGGACACCATCGATCGTCAATAGGATACGTCTCAATATCATAGACATCCCTGGTCAATACAATTAGCTCATCCTCATCCCACCGATCAATCAGCGCGATCACATCTGATTTTTGGACTGTGCCAATGGAAACTGATGATTGGAGTGGACTACCTACCGCAAACAGTAGGGCTACATCGAGCTTAAGCGTCCATGAAATGCCTTGAAGTAAGGGATCGGCATGACCACGGAATACCGCCAATTCGTCTGGTAATGCCGTCAGTTTTTCCTGTTCAGAAGACGTCATTATATGGTGGGCATGCTTGCTAAGAGGCATACCATAATCAATGCCTAATAGTAGTTCGAGAAATCCTGAAGATTGCCCCAAAGACTCGGGGTTTGTCCAAATTTGGCCCACCATTTTGAAGTATTCAGGATCTCGCTCTGGGAAATCAGGCTTGTCAGATTCTTCAATGTAAAACTTTAAAATTCGCTCTGTGACGTCTAAATGAGGGTAGTAGGATTGCCATAAGTTCGGCTCTAGCTTTCTTGCAGTATTTGTTTTGCGATATTGATAGATTTTGTTAAGACGAGCATGGAGTCTTGGAGAGATGGCCCATTCAAAATGTACTAGCGGATGGTGCAGACCCTTTTCGGATAGATAAGGCTGAAGATCAGGATGTAAACTTGGCAGCCTATAAGTTTGAAGAACTTGATCAATATTGAGTCTAGGTGACGACATCTTAAGGATTGGGAGCCAGCTCAAATACTAATTCGATGCTAACTCGACACACCTCAGTTCACCTTCTTCCACTCATCCCACATATAGGCCAGGCATAAAACGATTAGTTCAGCTATTGCATCACCATAAATGGGATGCAATAGTCAGGCAATCGTTGGTGGCGAGCTGTATAGAAATTGGCCGCAAAATTGTGACAGTGGCGCAAGAGAGTGATAGTGGCATCTAAAGGGTTTTCATAAGCTGAGATTGTCTTGACTTAGGAGAGCAACATTATGCAATTACTCATTTTTGGCGCAACAGGAAGCGTGGGTCGCCATGTCGTTGAACAAGCCTTAGCTCAGGGACATACCGTTACCGCCTTTGCCCGCAATCCCCAGAAACTTGATATTCAGAATCCCCATCTCAATCTCTTTCCAGGCGATGTGATGGATTACCCCACCGTTGAGCGGGCCATGCAAGGACAAGACGCCGTGCTCTGTTCCCTGGGCGCAGGTCGCAATGGTGTCATTCGCTCCGAAGGGACTCGGCATATCGTCCAGGCCATGGAAAATGCCTCGATATCACGTCTGATCTGTCAGACCACGCTAGGGATTGGCGATAGCCGAGACAATCTCGATTTCTTCTGGAAGTACATCATGTTTGGGCTGCTATTACGTCCTGTCTACGCAGATCATGTGACCCAAGAAACCTACGTCAAACAAAGCAACTTGGACTGGACCATTGTGCGACCTGCAGCATTTACCGACGAACCCCAAACGGAAACCTATCTACATGGCTTTCCAGCCGATCAACAAGGGCTAACTCTCACCATTTCTAGAGCCGATGTCGCTGACTTTATGCTGCAGCAATTGCAAGATCATACCTATTTGCACAAAACACCAGGCTTGTCTTACTAACTGCCAGTATCCATCAGATGTTATTCAACCGGAGAGTCGTCATGTCGAATCAACTTTTGTTCTCAATCAAACTATTCTCCCTTTTAGGGTGTGGCCTTGTTGCTGGGATGTTTTTCGCCTTCTCGACTTTTGTGATGCTAGCTCTAGGCCAACGCCCGCCTTCAGAAGGGATTGCCGTGATGCAGGCCATCAATATCACAGTAATTAATCCTTGGTTTATGATCGCGTTTCTCGGAACGGCAGTCACTTGTCTGGGCCTTACCGTATTCTCACTGACTCAGTGGCAACAACCGGAGTCTGCTTACCTGCTGGTGGGGTGTCTGTTGTATCTGATTGGGACGCTATTTGTCACCCTGCAGTTTAATGTGCCGATGAATGATGCCTTGGCTATTGTTCAACCTGAGAACCCTGATGCAGTGGGACTCTGGAATCACTACCTGTCGAGATGGACCTTTTGGAATCATATCCGAACTGCTGCTGCTCTAGCCGCAACTGCAGCACTCACCCTGGCCCTGAGAACTCCACAGGTATAGTGCCATCTCAGCTACGCCTTCTGAACCGCAGCTTCTTTGACCTCAACCTGGGAATTCCCTTCCGCCACCTCAGTTGTTCCTCGCAATTTTGGATCCAGGGCATCTCGTAAGGCATCACTAACAACGTTTAGGGAGTAAATCAACAAAAACATGGCTAACACCACTCCTGCCAAAGGCCACCAAATGCCCTGAACCAACTCCCCGGTAGCATCTGAAATCATGGCGCCCCAGCTCGCTCCATCCTGAATCCCCACCCCGATATAGGTCAGAATCACTTCCGACTTGATAGCACCCAAAATTTGCAGGGACGCACTAATAATCGCTAAATGGATGACATTGGGGAGGATATGACTAAAAATAATCTGCAGATCATTGGCCCCAATCACTCGGGCAGCAGCCACATATTCAAGATTGCGGGTTTTGAGCACCTCGCTCCGTATCAATCGACAAAGCCCCACCCAACCGAGCAGACCCATGGCCAAACAAATCGCCACTAGCCCCTTACCAATCACATAGGAGATGGCAATTACCATCAAAATATAGGGTACCGAGCTGATGACGGTATACAGCCAGACAATGCCAACATCGACTAAGCCCCCGTAATAGCCCGCCAATGCGCCTAAAATGACACCGATGGGAACAGAGATGCTGGTCACTAAGACTCCAATCAGCATTGCCGTTTTAGTTCCAGCCAAAATTTTATAGAGAACGGAGCGACCAAACAGATCGGTGCCCAGCAATTTGGCGAGTTCAAATGAAGGGGCTTCATATTCTGCCCCCACCCGAGTCTGATAGTCGGGTAAGACATTAAATCCTCCCAATAAAGCCACCAAAATATAGATAGCGATAATCCCCAAGCAGACGACAACCAGTTTTTGACGGCTGAGCTTTTGGGCAGCTTCCCAATACAGGTTAGGAATGTGGGTCATGGAGTCCTCAGTGTAGTTTGACGCGCGGATCCACCGCAGCAATCAGTAAATCTGTGATTAGGTTAAACAGGGCATAGGTGATGGTGATATACATCGTCATTCCCTTCAGCACAGGGAGATCACCATTATTAATCGCCGAAATCATCAAATCGCCTATGCCAGGAATACTAAAAAATCGCTCCATTAAAAACATCCCCAAAATCAAAAAGGGAACCGCCACAATCGTGAAGGTCAAAACTGGAATCATGGCGTTTTTAAGGATATGCGTAAAGAGTACCCCTCGTTCGCTCACGCCTTTGGCCCGAGCCGTGCGGACATAGTTTGCCTGCATTTCATTCAGAAAGATGGTGCGGTAGATCCGCACATCTGGCCCAATGGAGACCACGATAATAATCAGCCAAGGTAAAGCCAAATAGGGAATTGCATCCCATCCTGGGGCATAGCCATTGATGGGAAACCATTCCAACTCATAGGCCAGGAAGTACTGCATGGCAATGATGTAGACCAGGTAGGAGACACTCATGGAAATCACGGCGATGGCGGTGGAAAAGCGATCGAACCAGGTGCCTCGGTAGTAGGCGATCAACATGGCAATCACAATATTGATCACCAACCCCAATACAAAGGGAGGCAGCGTTAAGCTCAGTGAGACTAAGGCTCCACTGGCAAAGGCTTCACCCAGTCTCTCGCCAGTGAAGTAGGATGCCCCATAATCAAACGTCACGATTTGCCGCAGAAAGTCGAGGAACTGCTTCCAGAGAGGCTGATCTAGCCCCCATTGGGCTTCGAGATCTGCAATGGCTTGGGGGGTTGCATGCTGGCCTAAGGCAATCCTTACCGGATCTTCTCCGGCCACGTTGAACAACACAAAGATAATGACCGCAACCCCCAGAATGGTGGGAATGATGTACAGTAGGCGGCGAATAGTATATCCCACCATTACTTCAATCCTCTGGCTTTTGCTTCGGTGTCAATATCCAGAAATTTGGAGGTCGAGCCTAGCATCAGGTTGGGTTTGGAGTTGAGGAGCCATTTCTGACGCATTCCCACACTAATCGGCGCTCTAAGAAAGACAATTGGTACATCTTCTTTCAAAATTAAAGCCATTTTCTCAATGATGGTGTTGCGCTCTGCACCAGGCGACATGCGGCGCATCTGTTCGTAAAGCCGATCATATTCAGGATTTTGATAAGATCCCGCGTTTGGTCCCGGTGCCTTATTCGGGCCATAAAACAGTTGGTAAAAGTTTTCTGCGTCAGGATAGTCTGCCCCCCAACCGCTATTGGAAAGCTGAAAACTTCCGCCTTCCTTACGCTGCAGAAATTCCGAGAAGTTTAAAAACTCCCCTTTGAGCTGAAAGCCAGACTGGGCCAGTTGATTACGTAAGAACTCATGATTTTGCTTGGTGATTTTATCTTGCGATGGATACAAGATGGTGATAGGTGGTAACCCTTTCCCCTCTGGGTATCCCGCTTCTTTTAACTTTGCTTTTGCTTTGGTTGGGTCATGGGAATACCATTTCACCGGAATCGTTTCCTCACTCCCTGCAATGGGTAGGGGGACAATGGTGTTGAGAGCATGACCCCGACCATTGTCCATTTTCTCAATATAGGTAGGGGTATCTAAAGCATAGGCTAGAGCTTGGCGCACCGCTTTATTTTGACCAAAGGTTTTGTCCCTAAAGTTAATGGTGATGTAAAACGATGTCAGATCATTGGCCGAAGCAATGTTGAACTTGCCTGCGAACTCACCCTTTAGCTGAAATTTCTCTCCTACCTTTTCAGCCATCTTGGAAAAATTATCTCGATCAATGCCAATGGAATCCAGCTCACCCTTCAGAAATTTGAGCATGCGGGGTTGAGCTTCTTCAATGAGAGGCAGCCGAATTTCATCAATTAAGGGCAGTTTTTCGCCTGCATCCTCTAGCAGTCCTTGACTTTGATCATCAGGCTCGCCTTCGGTAGGGTATGTGCCATGATAATTGGGGTTTTTCTTGAGCACCATCACCCCTTTGCGCGGATTTTTATCCAGGATATATGGCCCTGTGCCGACGCCATGATGTTCCAATTTACGACCGTACTTTTCAACGGCTTCTTTAGGAACGATGGAGAGCGGACTCGTGGCAAAGGACATTAATAGCAGTGGATCCGGCTCAGTCATGACAATCTTAAAGGTGTGGGAATCTACCTTTTCGATACCTGAGACGTTTTCCTGGTCATAGTCAAGATCTTTTTGCTGCCGGGTTTTTTCCCTAAATTCATCTAGACCTTTAATCCGATTTTCTAGTAGGGCGGGGTAACTTTGGGGATTAACATTGACATCCGCAAACCGCTTTAGGGTGTAAATCACATCATCGGCATTCAGTTCCCGACCTTTTCCGTCAGGGAAACAGGGATCATCATGAAATTTGATACCTTTTCGCAATTTAAAGGTGTAGGTGAGCTTGTCCTCACCCAACTCAGGCAGGGTCTCTAAAAGATTGGGTACCAACTCATAGGGACGTTTGAGATAGTGATATTCCAACAGCGGGTCATAGATGTTGCTGATAATCCGGGCGGACGCTACATCAAATTGCTTAGGGGGATCGAGGCTTCGATAAACGGACGCCCGAAACGTATCTAAAACTTTGACACCCGTATCCCCTGCACCTTGTCGTGGCTGACATCCCAATGGCACTGCCGCTGTGGTAATCAGTAGGGCCGATAAAACAACTTGGGGAGCTTTTTGCCAGATTGAAATTTTCTTTACAGCCATAAATTCAGACAACGCTACATTAACGACAAATCCATCAGTGGGAAATCATCAAACCGTTGAGACAAGATTAATGGGAAGTTATGGTTTGATCAAATCTGAGTGTCCATTAGATCGTATTGTGGCACTGATGCCTAAAATTCGCCCTCTCAGACAGCAGAAACCACCTCAATATCGCTAGCGACAATGGCTGGAGCTAAGCTAACGATGATTAATATCTGATATGTAGCGTGACTGAGGCTCTTACCGTTTGTTCACCCCCGACCACAGGAGTAGAGGCGGATTCTGCTCGAAACACATTTGTGGCCTGAAACGGAACCGGGGGCGGCACCGGGGCATTGGCCCCATTAATTTGGATGCTAATAACGTCTTTGGCAGAAAGATTGAGGGCAGATAGTACAGCCCTGGCCTGAGCTTGGGCATCCTGGGTGGCCTTAGCTAAGGCTTGTTTTTGAGCCGATGCGATCGCATCTTCTGCAGCAACAAATGAGACGCTATCAATCCGGGACGCTCCAGCCTTCACGGCATCGTCCATGAGTGCCCCTGCCGATTCAATATCGACCCGAAAACTAACCACATTACTCCCCCGATAGCCCACCAATCGTCGCTGACCATTATTGGAGCTATAGTTGGGTCTCAGGTTAATCCCCGTGGTTTCCAGCTTGTCCACGTTGCGAGACTTTAAAAGAGAGACAACGGCAGCCGAACGGCTGGCGACCTGTTGCTGAACCGCCTCTGCTGTTCTGCCTTGCACCTCTACACCCAACCGCACTTGAGCTTCAGTGGTCTGAATATTTTCAGCCCCTTTCCCAGTAACCGACAGCACTCGATACTGCTGTTCTGAAATCCTAGGCAGTTGGGGCTGGGCATAGATGGGGGCTGATAGCCCTAGCAGCATCGTCACACCTAACAGACCAGAGCAAGCAACATGTTTCATAGGATATTGAGTTGAGTGATTTGGAAATCAGAACAGCACTGTTGGCATTGCATAAGGGCAATCGTCATCCCAATAGAGCTGTTAGTTTAGTTGTCTCCTAATATACTTTTTGGGTTCCAAAAAGCATGATCTCAGATGCGCCTGGACAATTTGTGGAGGCTTGGATAGCCCAGACAAGCTGATTTCAGAGTGCTGGTCACCATGAGTTAACAATTGTGGCAGTACTACTGGATGGCCTGTCTCGCCATTGCGATCGCACGTTCTTTCTGGGGATCTTGGCCTTGGGCATAGGGGATAGGGAAGGGCACGACAACATCTGGTGTCACGCCTACCCCCTCTAAGCGAGCCGTTTTATCGATATACACATCACTCACCGCAACATATAGCAAACTTTGATCTGGCATTAGATAGGGGCGTCCTGCCACCACTGCCCCCGCAGTAGAACTCCCAACAACGGGGCCAATATCATATTGCTGAAAGCCATAGGCCAGAATTTCCTTGGCACTGCGACTGCCTTCATTCACGAGCATCACGACAGGCTTATTCCACTGTCCCTGGTAGGTAGATGTGGCCCCATTTCTCCTAATACTGGTCAAACTGGGACCTCTCGACGTGAACAGGTGCAGTGCCGTCATCGGATCCCCGCCCCACCCATCTCGCAAATCAAGAACGAGGGCATCGGCATTCTTCAAACGGCCATAAATCACTTCATCTTCTAACTCTTGCTGATGTGAGTCTCCAGCCAAAGACCAAACATGGATATAGCCAATGCGTTGACCATCCGTTTCAATTACCTGCACACTATTAGCGATGGCTTCTACAAACATCTGGGTGCAATCGAAGCGCTTCGGCGTTACTGTGATGGTTTGTTGATCGTTAGGGTCTGCCGTTCTTTGAATTCGCACCTTGATGGGTTGGTCCGCTTTGCCCTTAAACGACTGAATGGCTTGAAAAGGTTGACCTGCCACATTTAAGATCTGGTCTCCCACTTTGAGACCTGCCTTGGCGGCTGGACTGCCTTCAAAGATAGTTTTAATAAAAGTTTTGCCTTGAATCGCCTGGGTGACAATACCAATGCCTTCGTACTGAACCTTTCCCTCGGGAAACGTGGATTTGAGCTGAGTACGTAATTCTTTAATGCGGGGATAAAAAATGCCCAGTACCTGGTAATAAGCGGGTTCATCCACAGTAAAAAGATGAGTATGAGAGGTCTGCAACTGATCCAGCATCTCGTTGATCACCTCAGCTTTTTCTGCCCGAGACGATGCCTTGGCTACCTGGGGCTGGTATTGCGATTTCAAGGCAGCCCAGTCTAAGCTATTGAATTTCGGGTCGTAAAAGTTTTCATTGACGGTGCTCCACACCGCATCCAGTAAGCTGGGTTGTGCAGAAGACACAGAAGACATCGTTCCCTGCGAGAGCCAAAGCACCAAGCCCATTCCAAGGGTTATAAGGAAGCTCAGAAGATAGCTTTTATGGCGCTTCAGTTTTTGGATAACAGTCTTCATTTTGTGTCTAACCTGCAATGAGCTGCCTTGCTAAGCCTGATATTTGAGGCTATCCCTGAATGAGACCAATCAATCGTGATGAAGTAATCCTGTCAGAGTCATGTTCTGATTCCATAACGCTTTGCGCATCATGAGCTAACGTTTCATCTGCCTTTGCGGCAAGAACTGTCTGCGCTTCAAATCACGACGTTGTTTCAGTTTCTGCCTAAATTCCTGCTGTCGCTGATTGAGAAATTCATCAATGTGTCGATGCTGCTTGAGACGGAGCTGCCGATGAAATTCTAGCTGCTGTTGAAGATGCTGCTGTTGCTGAAGCCTTGGCTGAAGCAAAGACCGCTGCTGACGATATGGCTGGGATTGAACGGGCGTTTGAGCCAGTAGAGACGATGACAGGCTAAAGATAAAAGCAGCCGTCAAAAATACGCTCTGGGATCTATGGCAAAGTGCTGTCATTAAATTGACCTCTGCCCCTAGTGTAACGAGTGAGATCAATCGCGAGCTTGAGTGCGTTTCTAACAGCTCAGGTCACAACAAGCTTACGGAACTGCCTCTATCAAAGGTCACTCTCTCACCTCTCGAATATCATGAATATTCCACGTTACTTTGCCTAAAGCCGTATATTGAGTACCTTCAAAGTCATTACGGACTGCTGCTAGGGCCAACGGATTAATCAGGTAAATGAAAGGTAGGTACTCCTGGGCAATCTGTTGGGTCTTTGCATAAATCGCTTTTCGCTTGGCCTCATCGATCTCTTGAGCACCTTCGATATAGAGATCGGCAATTTCCTGTTCCCAGTCACTTACTGTAAACCCTTGGATTGGTTCACTGGGGGGCTGGGGTTTTTGATTAAACATATGCAAGCCTCCTTCAGGAGACCAGACATTCGCCCCCGTGTTGGGTTCTAAACCACCCGTCAATCCCAACAGGGCACAGTCCCAATCTAGAGAGTCATCCAACTTATCAACCATCGTGTTGAAGGCGATGGGAGTATAGTCCACCTTGATGCCAACTTTCGATAAATCTTGCTTAATCTGAGATCCCAATGTACTCCCTGCCGGGGCCATCAGCGTAAAACGAACGGGGTTACCTTTGTCATCAAAGAGTTGTCCCCTATTTTTGGTCGTAAACCCAGCTTCTTTCAGGAGTTGTTTGGCCTTCTCCAGATCGTAGTTGTAAACTTTGAGACCTTCCTCGGGCGACAGATAGTAAGGACTTTGTACAGAGATGGGAGAGTTTTGGGGCAATCCTAACCCTTGGTAGGTATTAGCCAACATCCGATCCCGATCAATCGCATAGGCCACTGCTTGGCGAAATTTAACGTTATTAAACCACCGTGACTTAACGGGGTTGACCAGAGGCTTATTATTTCTGCGCCCTCGATTGAGATTAAAGAAAACAAAGGTTGTCCCAAAATCGGGCCCCCCTTCATAGATGGTGAAGTTGCCAGCCTTTTCTTCTCGCTTTAGGAGAGAAAAGGTACTGGCTCGCACTCCAACAGAATCTAACCCCCCTGAGCGAAATTGCAGAAGGGCTGTATCAGGAGATTCCACAATTTTCCAAATAATGCGCTCAATATTTCCGTTGGCTCGACCGGGGATTTGATAGCGCCAGTAAAATGGGTTGCGCCGAAAGACAACCCGCTGGTTGGTTTCATAGGATTCTAGTTGGTAAGGTCCATTGACAATAATTTCGCTCGGGTCTGTATCCACCCCCCAAGCAGAAATAAATTGAGGATTACCTTTGCGATCTGGCGTATCCACCAATTTCTTGAGGGCATGGGCTGGCAAAATATCGACTGCCCCAGCAGTCCGCAAAAAAGGAGCGAAAGGTTCTGGGATAGAAAACTCAACTCGCTGGTCATCTAATTTTTTAACTTTGGGTAAAGCCCGACTTTTTCCAATTCTGAGTACATCGCGAGTATCAGTTGGAATAGCTTCATTCAGGTAGACATCGTTATAGGAAAAAACAACATCGTCCGCCGTTAAGGGAGCCCCATCTGACCATTTCAGATTCGGTCGGAGGGTAAAGATAATTTTGAGTTTATCGGCCGAGAATTCCCAAGACTCTGCGAGGGCAGGCTCAATCTCACCCGTCAGACCATTCTGGGTGGTTAGCCCTTCATAAATTAAGCCGAAGACATTGTTGGCTTCTTTACTTTGGGAGGAATTAAACGTTTTAGGGGCACTCAGCAGGACATCAACATACTGGGGAACCCGTGCTGTTTGGGTTTTGAATTGGGAGAGGCTACAGCCAGGGAGTGCGATCGCAACTACCAATACCAAACTCCAAGCCACCCATCGTCGCAGAAAAGCCATACGGTTCACAGCCAACGTTTAACGCTGAGTTTGATGGTAGCGTACAAGTCTATTAGAATTGCCAAACCACTCTTAAGTCGGGTCAGCTGCAGGAGTACTGTCCGTACTGACGGGCAAAACAGGGGGCTGGATATAATCAGCAGGGGGTTCTCCGGTCAGAGATTCTAGAAAAGCGACAATATCTCCAGCTTCCGCATTAGAGAGATCTTTACCCAACTGAGTGTTAGCCATTTGCACCACAGCCGCTTTCAGGGATTTAACAGAACCATCATGAAAATAGGGACCCGTCTTCGCCACGTTGCGCAAGGAAGGCACCTTAAACAGCATCCGGTCATACTCATCACCCGTTACTTTGTAACGCCCTTGATCATCTTGATTGGGCCAAGGATTGACTCGACCCGCTTTTTGATAGGTATTACCGCCAAAATAAGTGCCGTTATGACATTGGGCACAGCCTGCATCCACAAAAAGGGTTAGACCCCGTTTTTGTTTGGCATTTAAAGCGGTTTGATCACCTGCAAAATAGCGATCAAAGGGGGCAGGGGTAACGAGACCTCGCTCGAAGGCACCAATAGCTTGACCCAAGTGATCGTAAGTAACAGACTGTTTATCATTGGGAAAGGCTGTGGCAAAGGCTTCCACATACTCCGGCATGGAATTGAGGACTTTGAGAACCTGAGCCTCGGAGGGCATCGCCATCTCCACGGGGTTGAGAATGGGGCCTTTCGCTTGAGCTTCTACATCGGCAGCACGGCCATCCCAAAACTGGGCCACATGGGCGGCAGCGTTATAAACCGAGGGAGAGTTTCGTCCCCCAAGTTGACCTTTGTGGCCAGGGGAAAAGGGCTGGTTATCAACGCCATAGCGATCGAGTTGGTGACAGCTATTGCAAGAAATATCCTGGTTTTTACTCAGGCGCTTTTCAAAGTAAAGGCTGCGACCTAAGTCCACAAGTTCAGGATCGGCGGGTTGCTGCTGAGGGTAGAAATTCTCAGGTAAGGGAGGACCAAATAGTGCGAGGTTGGGGCCTTCATCTGCGATAGCAATTTCCGACCCGCGGAGGAATATCAGCAAGGTCGCTGCCAATACCACCCAAAACACAATAAACCGATGGATCTTATCGCGGTTGCCGTGATGCCATTGCAGAGTCATGGGTCACTTCTCCTCTCAAAAACGCTCTGGGTCGCGAGCTGCGCTCCACCCAAATTTTATGAGTTAGCCAAAAGTGAATGACGACCCGTAAGAAAACGTGATAGCCCTATGACGTTTTGGCACAAAACCATACATAGCTTCGAATTTCGCAAGAAAAGGTTGAACTAATGATGCCTGCATAACGGTCATACAAAGTCGACCGTGCGGCTTGATTCTGTTCAGCTACTTGGTGGATTAAAACCAAGGCTTCACTATTGCGCTGAACGGTCATTCCCGAATTAAACTCACGTAATTCCAACAAATTTTTCGAGAAACAGATCCAATCATCAACTCCCAGCGTATACCCCTAAAGATTGGTGAATCAGAAGAAGTTAACAGCGAAGTTTGTCCGAGGCTGGACAAGCTTCTGTTGCCCATTCTCAGTCCATTTGCAGCTTAATCTTTATGGAAATTGAGTGGCGTGGTTTATGGGACTTGGCCTCTCGTTGGGCAGCATTGCCCCAGCCATGGACTCAGATCACGATGATGGTGCAACCCATACCAAGAGCCGCAATCTCAACCTGACGGACTTATATGTATTCCCCAAAGACAATCAAAATTCCCATGTTTACAGTGCTTTTGCTTTTTTTGACCAAGGACCATAATTCATCCGCATTCATGCCGTTGGTCGACACAACCTGAACTTCTCCATTGTGAATCATTTGGGTTTTATAACTGGCTGAGCAAATCACCCTCACACAGGTGTTAGTAAGCCACACCTGTGATGCGAGATAGTCTGCGAGGACTACTCCCTTCAGCATGGGTTTGAAGGATAACCGTGATAATAGAGGGTATTAAAAAGTGTCACTGAAAGTTTGTTGACAGTGCAAGCAGTGATAGCGTTAGCTGCCTTTGCTAGTCTTGCCATATTTGTGGGGCTTAGAATGACCCCATAGGGGACATTGCATGAGGGAATAGGATCACTCAACTCCCTATTGGTTTAGCAAACCCACACTTTTTTAATGCACGATCCGAAGGCTTAATACTCTGATTGAATCGAGGTAATGGTGTCCCGTCACCATACCTACATTGGCTGTATTGGTCTTTATCAATAATCGCCTTGGAATGCTCTCCAGAGTTTGCTTAAAAGCCTTGAGATATTCTGATCGATCTTTAATATTTAGGTCTCTAAATTTTCCATTTGTAGGGTCATTATTTTCTACATTGAATATAAAATAGCCCTGACTCTTGAGGTCAAAATGGTCGGCATCCAGCCATTTAGAGCGGCTTTAACCTAGCCAAATCCCACTCCAGCAAGTGTTTCCCTGTGTTTGTGTTCATCCATGTATCTGAATCGACTTATTCACTTTAAGACCCTGTTGCTATTACGAGAAGCATTTACTTCGCTCTTACCCGTCGTCTTAGTGATGAATATTGTTGTCCTACTGTCAGGTTTGTCTGACGTGCTGGCATCTCAGGGTGTCGTAGCAGAGGGTTTTATCAACGGAAATGAAGTTAGCCGACTCTACTTCTTCCTAGTTCCGTTTTTTCTCAACATTTCTCTGAGCACTTTGATGGCCAAGGAGAAAGAGCTTGATCAGGTTAGTACTGTTCTGATTTCAGCTGTTTGTTTTTTGCGCGTGTCGGGCTTCTTATTTATTGATTCAACCGGCCAAATCCTCTCTTTTCAGGGCTCCGTGATCACCAGTGTCCCAGCCACACTGGTGGCGGTCACGCTGCTCCATTATTTCAGTCGATTCTCGTCTCTACAATTTTTTCGAGGTCGATCTGAGGTGAGCCCAGTCCTCCAAAGAACGCTAAACCTCCTGATTCCGGGTCTATTGACAATGTTATGTTGTGAGTTGGTAGGTCATGGATTTCGGCTATTTTTTAAGGCCGGTGTTTTTAGCATTTTATTCGCAGCTCTACCTAAGCTTCAGGACATTCAAGAAGTCATTCTCTTTAAGCTGATTTCTCAACTCTCCTGGTTCTTCGGGATTCATGGTGAGTATAGTGCCGATGGTTTATTTCGAATTTTAAATGAGATTCCATCCTCCCAAGCCGGCAGTATTCACTTCAAAGTCTTACATGATGTATTTATGAATATTGGAGGCTCTGGCTCTACGTTTGTGGTGCCATTAGCAATTCTTTCCCTCCCCGGTTCTGCTCCCTTTAAATCCATCGCTCAGCTGAGTCTGCCGTTCGCCCTCTTCAATGTCAATGAGATTTTATTGTTCGGGCTACCGATCATCCTCAATCCACTCTTTTTAGCACCATTTTTGTTAGCCCCCCTGGTTAATCTGGCCATTGCTCTGACGGCAATTCATCTAGGGGTATTCACCATCAGTGCCCCTGCCATTAACTGGATGTCTCCTCCCTTATATAGTGCCTATGCGGTCTCTGGCGGATCGGGAGGGGCAGTCCTGACCCAGTTACTTTGTATCGCGATCGATATGAGTATCTACTATCCATTTTTGCTCCTGGCCAAGCAACAGTCGAAGACGCCATTGGATTTACGCAAGCGCTTGCACAGTGATGCCTACCAATTTGTCAACACAGAAATCAATCGCCAAGAAGAGCGACGCTTTATTACTCAGAAAATAGATCAAGTCAGAGGGATGGAAGAGACCCAACGCTTGCTGCAGCAACTCAAAGGTGGACAGTTTCTTCTGTACTTTCAGCCTAAGGTGGATGCCAAATCAAAAGCACTCGTGGGCTTAGAAACATTGCTTCGTTTCCAAGATGCAGGGGGTAAAATTACCCCTCCTACTTTTTTACCTATTCTCTACCAACAAGGGCTTTCTAAGGCCGTGGATCAGAAAGTGCTGTCGCTGGTTTTTGACCAGATCAAACAGTGGCGAGGGGATGGTCAAAAATTGCCTCAGATTAGTATTAACCTGGATAAAGATTTTTTATTAGATCCACCATCGGTAAAAGCTTTTATTGCCCAAGCCAAACAAGAAGAGATTTACTTTGAACTAGAAATCACTGAGCATACCTACACTTCGGAAGTGCAATCTCTAGCATCAGTGGTGCGGGACCTGCGAGCAGCAGGGCATCAAGTTTCAATTGATGATTTTGGGGCGGGCTATTCTTCCCTCACCACTCTAGTGTCTCTGGAAGCAGATTCGGTCAAATTAGATCGCAAACTGGTCGCTGCCCCTGAAGGGGAAAGCCAGCGGGGACAAGTGTTACTGCAGTCTAGTGTAAAGCTCTGTCATGACTTAGGATTTGCTGTAGTGGCAGAGGGGGTTGAAAGCTTGTCTCAGTTACAGTTAGTGCAGCACTGTGGGGTAGATTTTGTGCAAGGCTATTATACGGGCAAACCCATGCCTTCGGATCAGGTCAGTCGCTTATTTCAGGCTTAATTGAATGCATTAGCCTGCCCCCCAGTTCAGCTGGCAATTTCCATCGGCTGAAACTGCGCTGGGATTCAGGTTGAAGTAACACCATTCAGATCCAGCTGTTTGACACAACCGTTCAGAGGCCTACATATCAACGACTGAACTAGGGAATTAACCCTTCGATATCAATGGGGATGTCATCAATGGGCAGATCCTTGAGGGGATTATCACCATCAATGTTGATAGGCAATCCATCTTGAGGGATTTTTTCGAGTAAGGCAGTGGTGACGGCATTTGCGATCGCAACTGACAATTTCCCCTCGGCATTCTTAGAGGTCACGTCCGTTAGCTCGATATCATCAATATCCAGATTCTCTTCTAAATCAATAATGGCATTCACCTTAATCGAGGCTTTGATATTGCGAATACTCAAACGGCCAATTTTGACCACCTTCTCATTACCGCTGCTTTCGGGCTGTTCCTTTTCTTGCAGGGTATCCACCACTTTCACCAAATTATTGTCGGGGATCTGCTGCTCTACCTTCAGATCTAGGCCATTAACGGTCAGGGCCTCAAGTTCGACCTGATCTTGCCACAGGTTAGACAGCTGAAAATCTAAATCTAAATTCTGGACTTTGACCAAATGAGGGGTAGAAAAGCCCTGGGGGTTTTTAAGGGTAATAGCCTTAATGGTCAGATCTCCGGCAAAGGGCTGGAAGTTCAGACCCTCTACATCCGTGCTCACGCCCGTTGTATCTTGGATAGCCCCTTCTAAGGCCGACTCCAGAATGGCATTGCGACTGAACCAGCCAATTCCCAATGCGAGAACTGCGATCGCAACCCCACCACCCAAAATCTTTAAAGCACGCTTCGCCATAGCCACCCTGCACCGAGAACTGCCGTGCTACCACGGCAGTTCCAGCTTATCCCACAAAAATCCAGCTTGGGAAACTAGCTGTTGGATTCATTAATGGCAGTCCATTCCGTATGGAACGTTCCTTCCTTATCAATCCGCTGATAGGTATGGGCACCAAAGAAATCGCGCTGGGCCTGAGTTAGGTTTTGGGGCAAGCGATCACGACGGTAGCTGTCGAAGTAATCCAAAGAGGCACTAAAGGCCGGGACCGGAATCCCGAGCTGAGCTGCCGTGGCCATCACTTCCCGCCAAGCCTGCTGACGGTCCAAAATGGTCTGCCGAAACTCAGGAGCAAGCAGCAGATTGGCCAAGGCTGGATCGTCAGCAAAGGCCGATTTAATTTTGTCCAAGAAGCCCGCCCGAATAATGCAGCCCCCTTTCCAAATCCGAGAGATTTCACTTAAATTCAAATTAAAATTAAACTCCCGTGACGCCGCACTCATCAAGGCCATTCCCTGAGCATAGGAACAAATCTTAGAGCAATACAGGGCATCTCGAACTTTGCCGATAAAGGCTTGCTTGTCGCCACTAAAAGTAGCAGTGGGTCCCGTCAGGATTTCAGCCGCCTTGACTCGCTCATCCTTAAAGGATGAGGTAATGCGGGCATTGACGGCTGCTGTAATCGTGGGGATGGGCACACCCAATTCCAAGGCACTCATCACCGTCCAGCGGCCTGTTCCTTTCTGGCCTGCCTTATCCAAAATCAGCTCTACCAAAGGCTGCTGGGTACCAGGATCAACATAGGTGAAAATTTCAGCCGTAATTTCAATCAAAAAGGAATTCAGCTCATCCGTGGTGTTCCACTCGCTAAAGACCTCATGCAGTTCCGTATGACTCAGTCCTAGAACATTTTTGAGCAGGTCATAGGCTTCAGCGATCAGCTGCATATCGCCATACTCAATGCCGTTATGGACCATTTTGACGTAGTGACCAGCACCCCCCGGACCAATGTAGGTGACACAAGGTCCGTCATCTACCTGAGCAGCAATCTTTGTCAGAATCGGGGACAGATCTTTGTAGGCAGCTTCTGTACCACCGGGCATTAGGCTAGGACCGTTGAGGGCACCTTCTTCACCGCCACTCACACCCATGCCAATATACCGGAGGCCGACCGCTTCCAGTTCTTCTGTGCGTCGCACGGTGTCCCCATACAAGGAGTTGCCGCCATCAATCAGAGCATCGCCGGGTTCCAGCAAGGGCTTGAGCTGCTGAATTACGGCATCCACCGGGGCTCCAGCTTTGACCATAATCAGAATCCGTCGTGGACGTACGAGGGATGCGACCAGTTCTTCCGGTGTAAACGCGGCGACTACTTGTCGTCCCTGGGCCCGCTCTGCCATAAAGGCATCTGTTTTTGCTCGTGTGCGATTGTAGACAGCAATGGGAAAGCCATTTCGCTCAACGTTGAGGGCTAAATTTTCCCCCATAACGGCGAGGCCAATTAGTCCAAATTGTTGCTGGGACATAAGGAATTTGCTCTAAATAGTGAGAGTCACAATGCGTTGACTACAGGGTAGCTCGATCCCCATGGGAACTACTGGAAGAAGAGATTAAAAGACGCCAAGAATCAGGTGAGAATCGGTCAGACAAGACTGATCAGACTTTAGGTGCCAGCGGTCTAGAATCAAAACAGTTAGGCAAGCTCAAGTCTCAGCCGATGCGTCTTGGGCCAGTGTTCAAGAGGTCAAATGAGTTTGGAGGATTTGATAGCAGATAACAAAACAGCGATTCCAAGCATTGAAGAAGGGCAGCAAGCTCTTGAGATGCTAAGAGTGAGCAACCAACAGTTGGAACTCACCGCTATAGCATTGGACGAACTGATAACCACAGTAGAGGGAGGTCTAAGCTGCCAACATCACCAGAGCTTGGAGAAAAGCAGGACAACAACCTTCAGCAACACTGCCACCTAACGGTGGTCGTCAGGGGCATGAGCAAAAAGTAAAAATATCCACATCAATGCTGGTCTCTTAGCAGCATCTAACAGGCTAAACCTCTTATCTAGTTATAGGCTTTAGGATAAACGCAGATAGAAGATCCAAATGCTTATTAAATCAGGATTAAGGGAATATAGAGCCTGTTAATAGACCAGTGCCAAACATAACGCAAAACAAACGATAGTATCGATAAAAATTTGCTGTTTTCTATGATTTTGAATAACTTTATTCAAAATGCAAAAAGATAATTCCTTTACATTAATAGTTCAGATGTTTTTGAGAAAAGTTGATTAGAATCTGTTTGAATAATTGAGCTTAATTCTAATAAAGGCAATATTTCTTGTTCTTCTTGTTCAACATCTTGATAAAACTTAGAACACTCTCTTTCCAATTCATCATAGATGATACTTAATTTCCCATTGAGTCGCTGTGAGATATCAATTTCTAGCTGAGATTTTCCAGCTTCAATGGCCTTATCAAATTTTTTGACTATTTTGTGGCGTTGCGGCACTGGTCTACTAACAGGGCACATACCTAAACCCTTTATTGGTGAGGAGTTCTAGTGTGCTCAACGGACGAGAACAAAATCCCATCTCCATTGCTGGTGTGGTCTGCTTACTGAGCCCCCAATGGGGTCTAACCCAGTTATGAATCAGGCGTTGTACATCTAGCACTCGCTGTAACCCCGACCGCTTCTTAGCCAGGGTTGTTTTACGTTACTCCTAGAAAAAATAGGATGGTTCTACTGACCAACAGTAGAGAGACCGATGAGCCATCTAATCGATACTTTGAAGCAAGTCCCGGATTTCCGCAGTGCCCATGGCCGTATTCATCCGTTATGGCTGCTGTTGCTATTGATGGTGATGGGCATGCTTGCTGGATATCAAGGGTACCGTCCGTTAGAAACCTTTGTGAGCGATTATCGCCAGCCTTTAAGTGAGCTATTGGGGCTTGAGAGCCTCGAAGTTCCGTCTCACTGTACCTTTCGTCGAGTGATGAAGGGGCTTGACTTCCAAGCGTTGAGCCACCAATTTGAAGCATGGATGCTCTCGAAAGCCCAGACTCACTCTCCCGATAATTATGCAGCCTCCATTGATGGCAAACGGATTCGTCAGGGGCTGACAGATGCCAAGGGGAAGCAGCGTTTTGTAGGGTTGGTGAGTTTATTTGCGGTGGAAGCAGGCATCACCCTCAAGCTCGAAGCCCTCACTCAGGAGGATAATAGCGAAATCAAAGTCGTCCAGGCTTTGTTGGAAACCCTTCAACTCGATGGCTTGCTGATTACCATGGATGCCTTACACGCCCAAAAAAACACTTGAGAAGATTGTGGCCTCGGGTAACGACTATCTTGTGGCGGTCAAATCCAATCAGGGAAGACTTTACGACCACCTCCAGACTTACTTTGAGTGTCTTAAACCCATGGCTGAGCACATCCACTCCGCCCAAAGTAGAGGACGAGATGAACATCGGTGTATACAGGTTTATGAGCCTGTCGGCATAGCCTTACAGGAATGGGAGGCAATTCGCTCTGTGCTTTGTGTCCAACGATGGGGCACTCGCAAAGGAAAGGAGTATCACAATACCGCCTATTACATCAGTTCAGCTGCCACCTCACCCCAGCATTGGCAATCTCTGGTCCGAGAACATTGGGGCATTGAAAATCGGTTGCATTGGCCGAAGGATGTTGTTTTTGGCGAAGATGATTATCGACTCGAAGATGAACAAGCACTGCTCAATTGGTCAGTGCTTAGAACTATTGGGATTAATATCCTGCGGCTAAACGACTATCAATCCCTCAAAACCGCGATGACTAAGCTTGCTAATCGGGTCGATATTATTTTTTCGCTGCTAACTTAAAACAGCCCTGGCTTCTTAGCGTAGAGATTCTGCCGTCTTCGATAAGCACTACATCGTCTCCTCAAGGCAGCATTGTGAGCCTCATTATGATTGGCATGGACCTCAGACCCTAGACTGATAGCGGTAAAGGGATGCTCTGCTTTCACCCACTCTACTCGCCGATTCCCCTGAGACCCTTTAACTTTCATCGCGACTTCTAACCCCTCTCGCCAAACCTTGCGATGCCCATAGTCAGGATGACACTCCTCACCATTGAGATAGACATTGGCGAGCTTCCAAAGTTCTTGTCCATAACGCCTCTCACCATCGGTAAACCATCGAATCCCATCACAGGCTTTGACCCACTCCCAAGCTGAGTAAACGCCATTTGCAAAAGTTGTGCATCCTTGAGGCCAGCTTGTGCTGTCAACCAATAGCGGCTTTCGCGTTCAAGGAAATGGATGGTCCAGCCCTGGGATTGGCTGGGGGGAAGATTTTTGCCTACACGCGTGTAAACTTCATCCCCTTCTACCGTCACATCAGAGGCTGCTGGTGCGGGAGGTGACCAGTTCTGTGCTTGGTCTGCTAGGCGTTTTTCCCAACGCATAATGGTGGTATGAGATTTACCGAAAGTTCGACCTGCAGCACGAATACCCATCCCTTCGGTGCGAGCTTTGATGGCATAGCTCACTACTGAACTAGCGGTGCGTAAGCGAGCCATTGGGGTACCCGTGCGTTCGTTGAAACGCCGATTGCAATCCTTACACTGATATCGCTGGACTAATGTCCCATCTTGCAGGCTATCAAAGCCGCGCTTTAGGATCTTCTCGCTTAGACAATATGGGCATTCCATTGATCTACATTAGGTTGCGTCGGAAGCATTATAGCTAGATCCTGCTAACAGACCAGTGCCTGTGAAAAGTACAAAGAATACACATAAGTCTTCTTTCATCAGTAAAAATCCGTTCATCTAGTTCAATAGACTCTTGCCTATATATCTGACTTGTTAAAATCAGTTACTAGGGCCTCAAAAGTTTAAGAAGATAGCAGCGAACGGAAGCCCAGTGGAGGCGAGAGATATAGTAAATAGTTCATCTCTGGGTTCTCTTGGACGAGTGTTCTGCCTGCATGGCATTATTCAGATTACTATTCCTGTAATTACAAGTTAAGAGAGTGAAGCGATAGCTTTGAACCACCAACAGGACAAGTCACTGCTAGCAATAATCTGCCAATTTAATATTTTTCCTGAGAATTCAACTATTGAAGAGATTATAGGAGTAAAGAAACAGAATAAAAATGCTTGTTAGTGCTCTTTTGTGATGTTTTAGCTATTAAGTTTGGTGAAGAAAGTGATCAAGATACAGCAAAAAAAGCGGAAAAGACTAATTTCAAAAGACTTGAGAACTTAATATTTCTTCCAGGTACTCCTTGATAATAGATTAGCCGCTCCTCTAGGGGAATTTGAATATCTGAATCAAGCCGCCTTGATCAATCTTAGAAATCAGGCCCGATACAATAGTGACAGTGTAAGTTATCCCGAATATGACACTTTCGCAGTCAATCCTCACTCAACCTATTGAGCATCTATGGTCCGTTGCTGACTATCACCGCATGGTCGAAGCGGGCATTTTGGGTGATTGCCATGTAGAACTGCTCCGAGGCAAAATTGTCGATCAGACACCCGAAGGTCCACTTCACACCCATAGTAGTGAAGGAACTGCTCAGTTTCTCCACCAACATCTTCAAGGACAGGCGTGGATCTGAGAGGCACGTCCAATTACCCTAAACACTTCTGAACCGGAGCCAGATCTTGCCATTGTTCGCTTACCCTGGTCCCAATATCGTCAGCGTCATCCAAACCCAAGTGAAGTATATTGTCTGATCGAAATCTCTGACTCTAGCATAGCGATTGATTCTGGCTATAAGCTCAAAATCTATGCTAGTGCTGGAATCCCTGAATATTGGATTGTTAATTTACGCAAACAACAAGTCAGTGTCTATCGACAGCCTGAGTCAGATCATTATCGTTCTGTAGAAACTTACCAAGATGGTGAGCTGATGCCCTTAGCCTTTCCAACGTTAAGGGTTTCTGTTTCGCTATTACTCGCTCAAGAGATCTAAAGATATGGATAGCAGTCATCAGTTAGTCTCTCGACAGCGCTTCTCTCTTTTTTCCCTAGCCGTACAAGCCTATCGCCAAGGCAAACTGGGGGACGTTGCCGCTTATAAATCTGCAATATTAGGCACTAAAGCCTATCCAGATATTGCGGAAACGCTCTCTAGATTAAAAACCTGCTGTCCCACCATTGACTTAACAGCCTTAAGAACCCTACCAGAAGGAACCTTTGGACAAATCTATGCCCAGCATATGGATGAATGTCATCTGACGCCTTTGGAGATTAGCGCAGATGTCATAGCTTCATTGCCAGACCAATCTTTGGGACTACGCTATACCCTTCTGCATGATGTGTTTCATGTGCTGCTAGGGTATGACACCAGCCTTATAGGAGAAATGGGGGTATGGGCTTTTGTCGATGCTCAGCACTATAGTCCTAGCTATAAAACAGCCGCCTGGCTGGCCCATTACTTATATCCTCTGGTCATTCCACATCGATACAGACAACTACGTGCCATCGAGCAGCACAGTCGTAAACTTGGACAGCAAGCAGCCTGCATCATCGCTCAACCGCTCGAAGACTATTGGTCAGAACCCCTTTCTACGGTTCGATCTCGCTTAGGTTTAGCGTGAAGACTTCTGCCCCAGATAAGCTGGGTCGATTCCAGGGGGTCAAAATTCAAGACCTCAAATTCTGAGATCCTAACGCGCCACTAATCCCAGGAGTCATCTGTTTTGACTGGAGCGCGACCGTAGGTGTCCGTGAGTTGTAGTAACCGTTCTGCGATCGCATCCGTCAATCCACCCGAACGATACCGCCAGGCCCAGTTGCCCCCTGAGGTACTGGGTAAGTTCATGCGGGCCTCCGTACCTAATCCCAGCAGATCTTGTACTGGAATAATCACTTGGTTGGCCACCGAACTGAGGGCCAGTCGAATTAAATCCCAGTGAATGCCTTCCGGGGACAAGCCGCCCATATAGCCCTCCACAAACACCCGCTCATGGTCAGGCATATCGCGAAACCAGCCCACTGTCGTGTTGTTGTCGTGGGTACCCGTATAGACCAAACAGTTCTGCACATGGTTAAAGGGCAGGTAAGGATTACCCGGGCCAGAGCCGAAGGCAAAATGGAGAATCTTCATGCCCGGAAATTCAAACTTATCCCGGAGTTCCTCCACATCGGGGGTGATGATGCCCAAGTCTTCCGCCAAAATCGGCAGCTTGCCCAGCTCATCTCGCAGGGCTTCGAACAGCTCATCTCCAGGAGCTACAACCCACTCGCCATTCATGGCAGTATTTTCCCCTTGCTTGACCTGCCAAAAGGCCCGAAAGCCCCGGAAGTGATCGACACGGATTAGATCCACATAGTCCAGCATGGTGCGGAAGCGCTGAATCCACCATTTGAAGCCTTGCTTCTCCATCCGCTCCCACTGGTAGATAGGGTTACCCCAGAGCTGTCCGGTTTCACTAAAGTAATCCGGGGGCACGCCAGCCATGAGCGCAGGTTCAAGGGTTTCTGGATCTAAGAAAAACTGATCGGGGTTCGACCAAACATCTGAACTGTTATGGGCGACGTAGATGGGAATATCACCAATGATTTGAATGCCGTTATCGTTGGCGTACTGTTTCAGATTGGACCATTGCTGAAAAAACTGAAATTGCCAAAACTTATGCATCTCGATATCGGACTGCAGCTTTTGCTGCCACTCCGCCATAGCAGCAGGTTGGCGCTGGGCAATTTCTTGGGGCCACGTATTCCAGGCCGCCCCCCAATGGGCATCCTTGAGGGCCATAAAAAAGGCGAAATCTTCCAGCCAGGCTCTGGTTTGGCAAAATGTCTGAAAAGCGAGGGCAAGCTCCGGAAAGACGCCCGCTTTGAAATTGTCGTAGGCTAACCGCAGCAGTCCCTGCTTCATGGGAATGACCTGCTCGTAGGCAATGGTCTCCGGGCGAAAGCCCACGCCTAGCTCCAGATCTTCCTCTTGCAATAGCTCCTGCTCTTGTAGTTGCTCCAGACTAATCAAGAGGGGATTGCCCGCCATCGCGGAATAACACATATAAGGGGAGTTACCAAACCCCGTTGGCCCTAAGGGCAGCACCTGCCAAAGCTGCTGACCACTCTGGACCATAAAATCAACGAATCGATAGGCTTCTGGCCCTAGGTCACCGACTCCAAATCGCCCCGGAAACGACGTCGGATGCAGGAGAAGGCCACTAGCTCGGGGGAAGGGCATACGCAAGAACTCACTTTAGTTCGATATCAACTGTCGCACTTTTTGGGCCGTAATGGGGGCTAATAAGACACCATTGCGATAATGCCCACTCGCCACCACCACATTGTCATAACCAGGGAGTCGTTCAATGATGGGCGCAGGCCGTTCATGGGGCCGAGGACGTAAGCCAGACCAGGTTCTGAGAATACTGGCATGGGCGAGGGATGCATCGAGTGCGATCGCACGTTGATGCAACTCCTTTAATTGAATCGGATCGGCTTCGATAGCGCCTCCCACCTCAGACGGAAATTCAACCGTCGCCCCCACCCATACTTCCGAAGCATTGAGGGGCACAATATGCACCCGATCACCATTGACCACAGGCAATGGGTCTACCAGCGGATGTTGGCGTTTGAGGTGCAGTGCTTGTCCTAGAACAGGATAGATAGGTACGGGTTGGTGAAGCGTAGTCGTTAGGGCCGTTGATCCCAGCCCCGCCGACACAATCACCCAATCCAGGGGATAGCTTTCGGTGGAGGAGCAGACATGAGTAAGAGACTGGGGATCATCTGTCCGCAACGATTTGAAGCCAGAAATCGGCGTATCGAAATAAAACTCAGCCCCATTATTCTGAGCCGCAGCAATCAAGGCTACTGATAACGCAACGGGATCAATTTGGCGATCTTGGGAAGAAAAGATGGCACCCACTACTGGGATTTTTGACGCCCTAAGATGGGCCGCGCTTAAATGAGGATAGTTGTGAAAAAGCTGACCTTGATCCAAAATTTCCAGCTGAAATCCTTGTTGGGCTCGAACTTGCTGGGTTCTAGACCAGCGACTCAGCTCATCACCATCAAAACACAGGCGTAAAATGCCTTGTTGGTTATAGGGTAAGGATGTTTTGGTGATCGCTTCTAGTTTGGGTATTAACGTGTCGTAGAACTTGAGGCTGTCTAGGCGCAGTTGCAGATGTTTGCCCTTAAGCTTCGGGGTAATCGCTGCCATCAGCACCCCCAGGGCCGCACCTGTCGCCTGCCATTGATGGGGCGACCGTGCATCCCACACGGTCACCTGATGGGTCTGACTGAGCTCAAAGGCAATTGCTGCCCCCACGACACCACAGCCAATAATGCCAATTCGCATTGCATTGTTTGTCTTGAGGAACTTATGAATAGCATGATTATTAAGGAAAAATCAATAATCTGCCGCCCAGGAAATTCATAAGCATGTGCTAGGATCATGAGCGAATTAAATCAGTCGGTTGCGCAACACCTCTTAGAAAGCGCAACGCAGCTGTTTCTAGTGTTTGCACTATTAGCAACCCGTTTAATCTTTCTACAATCCATATATGACAAACACCACCATAACTCCGGCGGTTCTGCACCCAATGGGTAAACTGCAGCGCCAAGTGCAGTCGTTAGTCAATTCTCAAAAGCTCAAGCCAACCGATAGTTTATGGAAAGTTGGATTGCTGTTTCCCGATAAGTGGTCCCATCTAAAAGATGAGTTAATCGACTTTGAATTTTCGATGCAAGATCCAATTGCCAGTTTCCTAGAAGTTGAAACCTGGGAAGACGAATAGCAGCACAGTTTTCACCTAGCATTGACTGAACCAAATCGCTTGCAACTCATTCAGCCTACTGCAGCCCTGAAATCTGAATTCCTAAACATAGTGAGCGACTTTCAGCATGCGGGTGAAACATTCATTCACGATCAAAACATCTCCTTTATTCAAAACTCTTTTCTGGCCTACCTTCATCAGCTAGAACAGAACGCCCTCGGTATTGGCCTGCAACCGGGATTTGTTCCGGCAACCACTTTTTGGCTGATCAATGAAAACAATCGAGTGTTAGGCGAAAGTCGGCTACAACATTGCTTAACGCCCTCTCTAGAAGAGGTGGGGGGCATATCGGCATATGGTTCGTCCTGCAGATCGAGGCCAAGGAAATGGTACTCAGCTGTTGGCACTGACCCTAGCGAAAGCCCAAAAAAAGGGAATTCAGCCTGTTTTAATCACCTATCATCCAGCCAATCGAGCCTCTGTAAAGGTCATCCAAAAGAATGGGGGTGCTCTCACCAGCAAGAGCTATGTCCCACGCATCAATCAGCAGTGGATTGAGTTGGGGACAATGCCCTAAATATCTGGAGACAACCGAAATTTATGGTGCAATGACGCCGAAGGTCTTTAGGGTTGGGCGCATCGCTGTAATTTCATCCCGGTGGGCAATCACCGTGAGTAGGGTTTGGGGGTCTGTCTCTCCAGACGAGGCCACCGATTCTACCTTGAGTCTGACCTGTTCAGGCCGTTGGGCCTTTTGCCAGTAAAACCAGCCTGCCACCGGTGAAATAACGGTGATCACCGTAAAGCCAAAGCCTACAGAGGGAAAGAGAATGCTAAACACTAGGCTTAAGCACAGGGTTGCCGTTAGCATCAGGGCGGTGAGGAAACAGGCCAACACCACGCTAGGCCGCACCGTTCCTTCAAAGGTAACTTGATCTAATTCTTTGTCTAAAGCCGAGAGCCGATAGGACCGATTCGTCAGGTGGTCTTCCACTTTCTTGAGTACGGCTTCTTCTGGCTGGCTAGACAGCCACTGCAGCTGTTCTGTTCGATCTTTCACCGAGGCGCGAATAAAGAAGAATAACCCCACCATCAGCAATAAGGTCAGCAGAAAGGTTGAGGGTAAAACAAAGGAGCGCATCATAGGTGATTTAAGCCCAGTGAATAAAACAAATGTGATGCAAGTTGCCAGATCGAGTTGACCTCAGTCACTGCAAGCACTTAAAAGAAGCCATATGGTATGGAAACACATCCAGTGAGAAATTGCTGCAATTTTGACTGTCTTCCAAACAAGAAACCATTATTTGGTAGCGGCGAAATAATCACTTGGATGTATCTTCTCTGTTTAGTTTACAGCCAAAACTAGAACTCTTCATATGCTTGAAAGTCTTATTTTTTGGGAACTATAGAGGAAGGGAGCTGTTTTCGCTTTAACCTGTTAGAGGTGATCTTAGATGTCGGCAATTCCGCAAAAAGCAGAAGTCATTCATGCCGTTTATGACGGTCAAGGGAACAGTCGTGACCTTGATCAAAATTCCAATGAACCTGAGGAAGTAGAGTTTGATCCAAACGCTGATTTAGATGATGATGCTTCCGAAGATCTTGCCGCTCTGAAGATGACTCCCATTTCTGCTGCCAATCGTCGGGGAACGACGGATTTGGTGCGGTTATATTTACAAGAAATTGGCCGAGTCAACCTATTAGAACG
This sequence comes from Acaryochloris sp. CCMEE 5410, assembly GCF_000238775.2. Lineage (NCBI taxonomy): Bacteria > Bacillati > Cyanobacteriota > Cyanophyceae > Acaryochloridales > Acaryochloridaceae > Acaryochloris > Acaryochloris sp. CCMEE 5410. The sequence continues at coordinate 1,990,484 of NZ_AFEJ02000002.1, forward strand.
GGATGAAGAAGTCGCTGAAGCCCAGAAGGTGCAACGCTATATGCATCTACTGGAAACGCGAGAAGAATTTTTGGACAGTCATCCAGCGATTGCTGAGTATGCCCGTTTAACGGATGTCCGCGATCGGTTGACCGCGATGTTGGGGCATCGTCCTTCCTTTAACCGCTGGGCCAAGGAAGCTGATATTCCAGTCGCAGATCTGAAGCCCCGCCTAGCTGAAGGCAAAACCGCCTGGGCAGAGAAAGCTGAATTATCCAATGCGGAGCTTGACCAAATCGTTAAGCAAGGCATTAAAGCGAAGGAGCATATGATTCAAGCCAATCTGCGCTTGGTCGTCTCGGTCGCGAAGAAATACCAAAACCGAGGTTTAGAACTTCTGGATTTGATTCAAGAAGGAACCTTAGGTTTAGAACGGGCAGTCGAAAAGTTTGATCCCACTAAAGGGTATCGCTTTAGTACCTATGCCTACTGGTGGATTCGCCAAGGGATCACCCGTGCGATCGCAACTCAAAGCCGCACCATCCGCCTCCCGGTCCATATCACTGAGAAGCTGAACAAAATCAAAAAAGCTCAGCGTAAACTGTCCCAAAGCAAAGGCCGCACCGCCAGCATTGAGGACATTGCCCAGGAAATGGATATGACCCCGGAGCAAATTCGGGAACTCTTAGTCCGCGTCCCCCGCTCCGTCTCCCTGGAGATCAAAGTTGGTAAGGACAAAGATACGGAGTTGGGTGACCTGCTAGAAACGGATGATATTTCTCCAGAAGAGCTGATCATGCGAGAGTCCTTACAGCATGAACTCAAGCAGCTCCTCGCCGACCTCACCCCTCGGGAGCGAGATGTGATCACCATGCGATTTGGCCTCAATGATGGCAAAACCCATTCCCTTGCCCAAATTGGTAAGTCCTTAGATTTATCACGAGAGCGGGTTCGCCAAATTGAATCGAAGGCGCTACAAAAGCTTCGACAACCCAAGCGACGCAACCGAATCCGTGACTTTTTAGAGGCCTTTGCCTAACCCTTTCGGCCTTAACAATTGCCAAGATCACCCTAAGGGGATCGCTAAGCGATCCCCTTTCTTGCGTCAAGGGCAAATAGACTGCAATACAGGTCAGCGTATAGAATTACAGACTTCTTCAGGATTCACGCCCTCGCTTTACTTTTCTCAATAGAATCTTCTTGTTGCCAAAGGATCCATCATTCGTTAGACTTTCAATAAGCTCATGTTCTTGAGAAAAGACTATGTACAGTGCTAACTCACTTAAAGCAGAACTCAACGATCGAGGGTGGCGTCTTACACCTCAACGAGAAACGATCCTCAATGTGTTTCAAAACCTGCAAAAGGGAAAACATTTAAGCGCTGAAGATTTATACAATCTCTTGGAAGAACAGGGTGAGCCTATTAGTTTATCCACGATTTATCGAACGGTAAAATTAATGGCTCGCATGGGGATTTTGCGAGAGTTAGAATTCGCTGAAGGTCATAAACACTATGAACTGAATCAGCCCTATCCCTACCATCATCACCACCTGATTTGCGTTAAATGCAACAAAACCATTGAGTTTAAAAGTGACTCTGTTTTGAAGATTGGCTCAAAGACAGCGAAAAAATCAGGCTTCCATTTATTGGACTGTCAACTGTCGATTCATGCCATTTGCCCGCAATGTCAGCGGTCTTTACTGCCCACTTGATCCAGGGTGTGGCAATGCTGAATCATGTCTGGGAAAAATTGTGCAAAGTCCTGGGCAACAGTGGGGTAGTGGGTCAACCAATCTTCAATAGCGGGGCATAGGTTGACGGAACGCTGCCAACGGTGGCTAATTCTGCGAGATAAGCGAGACAAGGTAGTCTCGATGCCCTCAATGGATTGATATTGGGTTAGCCAATCTTCTGCGGCAATCCGATTCAAAAGAATGTGAACATCCGTAGGCAACCAGCCCGTATAGGTTTGGAAAGAACGGTAAATCTCCTGGGTAAACGTCGCCAGGGGCACATCACTATACTCTGGCCACTGGCAAGCCAGATGGTGATCGTAAAAAATATCTACTAATATGCCTGCCATCCGGCGATGCGCGGGACTGATCAGACGTTTGCTATGGCGTACCACCGGATGACGATCCGTAAAACTATCAATCTGTTGGTGGTATTTCATCCCTGCCTGCATCTCCAGAGAGAACTCCTGGCGGGCCGTCCCTTTAATGAAGTCTGCGAGTAAGTTACCTAGCCGATGGTCAACGGTCGGCTGAGCCAGGTAGAGATGGGCTAAAAAGTTCATGTAGATGGTTGATCCAAAGGATTAGCAGACGCTGGATATAGGGTCGTGTAGGCCGAAACTGCCGTGGGTAGCGTGGCAAAAATGTACTCTGGCGGAATGTTTTTCAGAAAAGCGGTGGGCTGCAGCTGACCATAAAGGTCTTGTTTCATCCGGGCAATGCCAAACTGAATGTCTTGCTTAGCGAGTTCTCGGCGCAGCTCTTCCAGCATATCGACCGCCGTAATATCAATATTGATGATGGCTTCCGTGTTGAGGACAAACCAGTGGACAGGGGGTTCTTCAGTTGAGATCGCAGCCAAGACTCGCTGCTTAAAATTTTCGGCATTAGCAAAACAAAGGGGCGCATCATAGCGATAAATCACTAAACCTGGCCAGGTCGCCGTCCCCTCCCAATCGGCAATATCATGGAGGCCAGCCATGCCAGGAACTTTCCCCAACACGGCATCATGGGGGCGGGCAATCCGAGCAAACAGATCAATCACCGACAAGCCCACCGCCACCGCCACCCCTAGTAAAATATCCGTTCCCAACACGCCTAACGTAGTGATGATGGCTAACCCCCACTCCGTTTTTCGAAACCGCCAGAGTCGCTTAAATTCTGCCCATTCAATCAGTCGGGTTGCCGCAAAGATCACAATTGCCCCGAGTGCTGCGGTCGGGAAGAGCGCCAGTACAGGCCGTAGAAGCAGCAAAACAATGACCACCACCCCAAACGCGACCAAGGAAAACACTTGGGTCTTACTCCCCAACGCATCGCCAATCACGGTACGGCTACCACTGCTGCTGATGGGGAAGCCTTGCAGCAACCCCGTGGCCAAATTCGCGATGCCTAAGGCCAACAGTTCTTGATTCCCGTCGATTTGGTAGCCATTACGGTTAGCAAAGGATCGGGCCGTCAATACATTATCCGAATATCCCACCACGGCAATGCCCACTGCTGCCGCGAGCAAAGTAGAAATTTTGTGAAGTGAGAAACGGGGCAGGAGTGGCGTGGGCAAACCCGCTGGGATGGTACCTACCACCTTGACGCCTTGCTGATCGAGCTGAAATACAGCGACCGCTGCCGTTGCCAATAAAACTGCAATCAGCGGCCCCGGCCATTTGGGAAAGCGAATTTGAATCACAAAGAGAAAAAACAAGACAGCGGTTGCCAACACAAAGGTCGGTAGATGCAGCTGATCGAATTGAGTCACAAAGTCTTGCACCTCTCCCACCAAACTCTCAGACTGAATGGGAATACCGCTTACCTTGCCTAGCTGGCCAATGATCATAATCAGGGCGACCCCTGCCATATATCCCACTAAAATGGGCTTCGACAGCAAATCAGCCAGAAAGCCCAGTCGAGCGATATAAGCAATCAAATAAACCAGTCCGACACATAAGGCTAAGACTGCAGCCCAACTCGCCGCCTCATAGGCTCCATCGGCCACTAAAGGCCTAATGGCAACAGCTGTCATCACAGCAGTTGTCGATTCAGGCCCTAAAGAGAGTTGCAGCGAAGATCCGAACATTGCGTAGATCACCATGGCAGGCAAAATAGCCCACAAACCAGCCACAGGCTCCACCCCCGCTAACTCCCCATAGGCCATACATTGAGGAACCAAATACGCCGCGACCGTTATCCCCGCGATGCTATCCTGCCGAAACCACTGCCATTGATAATGGGTCAGCTGCCACCAACCCGGTACCAACGATCGCAGCCCAGACTTACCGTTCTTAGTCACAGTTTATGCTTCTGTTCAGTCTGGATTGATATTAGCTTGAATTGAATACGGCAATGGCCCTAGGCCGTATCCAACCTCCGAGCCGGTTGATAAATATCACCCAAGGTGTGATCTGCATTGACTGTAATCACCAGATCGGCCCCGTGCTCCTGGGTAGTCAAGGGTTTTACAAATAGCTCTGGGTGCAGCGTTTTCCAGAAGTAATCCACAAATTCATCGATTTCCCCATCGCTCATGCCAGCGTTACCAGCTGCGATCGCTTTATGTTCTGCCTCTTTTCGCCACTGTTTACTAAGCTGATAATCCGCTAGATTCAGCACCATCAAGCGGTCAAGACGGTCCCAGAGAGGCAAGTAATCCTGTAAGCGTCGGTTCATATCTATGGCGAACTGGCGATCAGCAGGTGTATCAATCGGTGCAGGGGCCTGTTCCAAGACCTCCGGTGAAATGGGCTGTGCCCCCACAAACCAGCCCTCAAACAGGACAATATCGACAGTCGGCACCGATTCAAACCCACTGCGATCACCCTGGCCGCCAAAGGCCGACTTATCAAACCGAGGAATCTGAAGTTGAGTATTTGCCTCATTGGCTCGCACCTGATCTAGAATTTGAAGACCCAAATCAACATCATGGGTTCCCGGTGGCCCTCGCCATTTCAGTCGAGGATCCTCCTTCTGCAGCTGTTGACGCTCACCATAGGTCTTATAGAGATCATCGATGGACAGGCAGCAGCACGAATAGCCTAGCTGTTCCAGAACGATCTGCAACACCGTGGTCAGGGTCGTTTTTCCAGCCCCCTGCATGCCCAAAATGCCTTGAATCAGTGGGCGATTCAGCTTCCGTCTCGCTTCCGCTATCTGGCAGGCTAGCGGCATCCATACCCGCCAGAGAAGCTGTAGGGGCGAAGTCGAAATTTGGCAGTCTCCACACCAAAACACCTCCACTGGGGGGTAGATTCGGGGGAGGAGCTGGGCGAGCTGATAAATGGTTGTGTCTACTGAGGCTGGGGTTAGGCCAAACGCCGCTGCCCGATCCGGCTCAGACAGCATCCATTGGCCTAATTCAGCCTTTTGAGACTCTGTGAGCACCTGTCCTTGAACCAGCTGTTCTAAACTGTCCATGATTTAGGTGCTGATGCCTAGCACTGGCGCAATTCAACGTTCACAGGTTCAACTTTCCAGATATCTCGACAATAGTCTTCAATCGAGCGATCCGAAGAGAACTTACCCATACGGGCTGCATTTAGAATCGACATGCGAGTCCACTTCGTCTGATCTTTATAGACCGCAGCCACCTGATCTTGACAAGCGATATAGGACGCATAGTCCGCAAAGAGGAAATATTGGTCCTGGTTGAGCAGATCATCAACCAAAGGTCGAAACAGCTCTGCATCTCCCTGGGAAAAGAAACCAGAAGCGATCCGATCAATCGCCAGCTTTAGCTCAGCGTTGGTATGGTAGTAATCCCGAGATCGATAGCCATGGGCTCGCTTGTGATAGACCTCTTCAGTCGTCAAGCCGAATAAGAAAAAGTTTTCTTCACCCACTTCTTCTCGAATTTCCACATTGGCTCCATCTAAGGTGCCAATGGTCAGAGCACCATTTAGGGCAAATTTCATATTGCCTGTGCCTGATGCCTCTTTACCCGCGGTGGAAATCTGCTCCGATAAATCAGCAGCGGGGTAAATTCGCTGGGCCAGTTTGACGTTATAGTCCTTCAAAAAGACCACCTTAAGCCGTCCTCGCACATCCGGATCGCGGTTAACCACATTCCCCACAGAGTTAATAAGCTTGATAATCAGCTTGGCCATAAAATAGCCTGGCGCTGCTTTACCGCCGAAGATAAAGGTGCGAGGCGTAATCTCAATATCTGGATTCTCCTTAATGCGGTTGTAGAGGGTAACGATATGGAGCAGGCTTAAGTGTTGGCGCTTATATTCATGGAAGCGCTTCGCCTGAATATCAAAGAGAGAATCCGGGTCAACGGTGATGCCGTTATTGTTTTGGATATAAGTCGCCAGCTCAGTTTTACTGTGCTGCTTAATCCGCCGCCATTCCACTTGAAAACCAGCGTCATCCACAAACTGCTCTAACTGCTGCAGTTCCTTCAGATTTTTGATCCAAGAATCACCAATTTTGCTCGTAATCAGCTTGCTGAGTTGAGAATTGCTGAGAACCATAAACCGACGGGGGGTCACCCCATTGGTTTTATTGGTGAACTTATGGGGATACATTTCATAGAAATCCCGCAGTACATCTTTTTGCAGCAATTCTGTATGCAGCGCTGCCACCCCGTTAATGGCATGGCTACCGACACAGGCCAGGTGAGCCATGCGCACATACCGTTCCCCACTTTCATCAATCAGAGACATGCGAATCATGCGCTCTTCATCGTCAGGGAACTTAATCCGCACCTCGTCTAAGAAGCGCTGATTAATTTCATAAATCAGTTCTAAGTGACGGGGCAACAGAGACCCAAACAACTCAATGGGCCACCGTTCTAATGCTTCAGGCAAAAGCGTATGGTTCGTATAGGCAAAGGTCTGATGGGTGATAGCCCAGGCTTGCTCCCAGTCCATTTGGTGATGATCGATCAGCAGCCGCATCAGTTCAACCACAGAGATGGCGGGGTGAGTATCATTCAGCTGCACCGCAAATTTCTTGTGGAAATTTTCTAAAGGCAAATTCTGACCATGGAGAATGCGAATCATATCCTGCAATGAACAGGAGACAAAGAAAAACTGCTGGGTGAGACGGAGTTGCTTACCTTGGGATGAATCATCATTGGGATAGAGGACCTTGGAAATATTTTCCGAGATCATCTTTTCGTAAACGGCCCCTAAATAATCCCCTGAGTTAAAGGACGTAAAGTCAAAGGACTCCGGTGCTTCAGCTGTCCACAGACGCAGGGTATTGGCCGTATTGGTCTGGTAGCCCAAAATTGGGGTGTCATAGGGAATCCCTTTGACGACTTGATCCGGCACCCAACGAGACCGATAGTTACCGTGATCGTCTGTGTAATGTTCGGTGTGGCCGCCTAATTTAATCTCTACGGACCATTCTGGACGGGCGATTTCCCAGGGATTGCCAGCGCTTAACCATTTGTCGGTCCGCTCGACTTGCCAGCCATCACGAATATCTTGATCAAAAATGCCAAATTCGTAGCGAATGCCATATCCCAAAGACGGAATATCCAAGGTGGCCAAGGAATCCAAGTAGCAAGCAGCTAAGCGTCCTAGACCACCATTACCTAAGCCTGGCTCTTCTTCTTCCTCTTGCAGCTCATCCAAGCTGAGGCCCAATTCTGCCATGCCTTGCTCAACTTGGTCATAAATACCGAGGTTAATAAGGTTATTGCCCAGATGCGGTCCCATCAGGAACTCTGCAGAGAAATAGGCGACGGTCCGGGACCCGAGTTCGGTATAGGTGGCAGCTGTATTGATCCACCGTTGGAGGAGGCGGTCTCTAACGGTATAGGCCAACGCCATATAGTAGTCATTGGTGGTCGCCAGGGCAGGGAATTTACCCTGGACGTAGAATAGATTATTCAGGAAAGCCCGCTTAAGGGTTTCGCTATCCATGCCGGTGCGATTGCTTAGCTCGCAGCGATCTTGTAGGTCGATAGCGTCGAGGGACAGTTCGCTAGAAGAACCATGAATTTGGGCTGAAGGATTGCTGGTCATTGCATTAAATAAAGAAAGTACCAGGAATAAACGGTCAGCCTCAATCGCACTTGAGAGCTGTGCTCAGATTATTATCATTCAATGTTAATCATGTTTGTGCTGTGCAGCACTAGAAGCCACCCCTTAACTTCATAATTTAGGATTTGCTTTAGATCCCCACCCTTTATCTCCGATCCTGCAGGCCCATGGGCTGCATTTGTTCCCCACGACCTCCCAATGGGGATAGGGAACAGTGAGATCCAATGCATTTACCCTCATCGACCTGTTTAGAGACGAAGGATTCGTTCTAACTCTGAGTCATCCTACCGAGTAGAAAGGGCCAAGGATATCGGTTATCCAACCTCCCTGGGGGGAATCACCCCCAAACAACCCCAAAGATGGAAAAAGTAACGTTAGGATTTAGAGAAGAGACACAAATAGTTCGCTCAATTGTGGCGGCTGTAGATGTTTCTCCTGATATCGCTTAAGCAATATTGCCCTTCTGACTCAACACAAGATTTATGGAAAAAGTACAAAAAACGGAACAGGAATGGGAAGCCCAACTCACTCCAGAACAGTTCCGTGTGACCCGTCACCATGGAACAGAGCGGGCCTTTACTGGGGAATATCATGACCTCAAGGCAGCAGGCACCTACCAATGTGTGTGTTGCGGTACAGAATTATTCACATCCGACACCAAATTTGATTCTGGGACGGGCTGGCCCAGCTTTTGGGCTCCGGCGGATAAAACTCATGTCCAGGAAAAGACGGATCGCAGTTTGTTTATGGTTCGAACTGAGGTACTCTGTGCCGCTTGTGATGCTCATCTAGGCCATGTCTTTAATGATGGTCCAAAACCCACGGGCTTAAGATATTGCATGAACTCTGCTGCCCTCAAGTTTATTCCCCAAAGTTAAGGGGTGAGTCGAACATGGGGTTTTAGATCCCAGGCTGTGCTGTCGCCTAGCCGCTGGCATTTATAAACCCAACAGCCCTCATCGTCTTCTGAAGTCTCATCGTCTTTTGCTAAACGCCCGTGAACAGAAATCGTGGCTTGCAATATTTGCAAGGGTATAGTCTCATCTTCCTCCCCACCATGCTTCTAGCTTGTGCTCCCATCGTGGATGGAGATGAAGTGGGTCGCCGAATTCACAAGGAATTTGAGCGCAAAACTGAAATTGCAGTGCACTCGGTGAAATGTCCCCAAGATATTGAGAGCAAAGTCGGTAAAAGGTTTGTTTGTGAGATCTATGCCCTAGAAGGGAATATTCTCAAAACCCAAGTCACCTTAAAGGATGACCAAGGCGATATTTCATGGTCTGTACAAACGGGCCTAGTGAATTTAGGAGTGATTGAAGAGAATATTGAGAAGACCTTCAAAGATGAGCGTTTAAGCAAAGTCAAAGCCTCTTGTGAGGGCAAGTTCAAAATTGCTCATCAAGGGGACACCTTTGAGTGCGGGGTCCAAGAAGGGAATGACGACCCAGGCAAGGTGATGGTCAAAGTCACGGATGAGCAGGGGAAAGTCAATTTTCAGTTTTTAGATCATTCTGATCCAGCTCCAGACAATGAACCGTCCTCTGCTCCGTAGGGGTATCACTAGAATTGAGTCGACAGTAAGGTAGGCAATCGGATTGAGTACATTCAGAACTTGGCAACAGCAAATCGGCCACCAGCGAGACTGGGCTTGGCGGGGATGGCAAATTCGCTATACCTTTATGCGCGGACAACAGGAGACGACGCAACCCCCCATGTTGCTATTACATGGGTTCGGAGCTTCGATTGGCCATTGGCGCTTCAATATACCGGTGTTTGCCCAAGACCGAACCGTCTATGCGCTCGATTTACTGGGGTTTGGGGCATCCGAGAAAGTCTCTACCGACTATTTGGTGACCCTATGGGTGGAACAGGTTCATGACTTTTGGCAGACCTATATCCGCACCCCAATGGTTTTGGTGGGTAATTCTCTCGGGTCCTTGGTCAGTCTTACGGCCGCAGCGCTATATCCAGAGATGGTGGCGGGATTGGCCATGCTAACCCTGCCGGATACATCGGTGTTGAAAAATCCTTCATGGGTCAAACCTGCGATCGCACCTTTGAAACTCGCCCTCAATCCCATAGCTGCATTTGCCAAAGCCTTGTTCACTGCGCCCCCAATCTTCAACCCGTTTTTTCAATTCATTCGCCAGCCCAAGATTATTCGCTCCTGGGTCAGGAAAGCCTATATCGATACCACGTCCGTTGAGGATGATCTCGTCGATATCCTTTCCAGTCCGGCTTATGATCAGGGGGCCGCAGATGCCCTCCGAGCCATGGTCAACACTATGTCCAAGCCCCAAGTCCCTCAACATTCGGCCAAGGAGATGCTGCCTCAATTAACGATTCCGATTCTGTTGGTGTGGGGGCAGCAAGATGTCATGATCCCACCCAAATTGGGACCGCTCTTTGCCCGCTGCAATCCTCGAATCCAGCTAGTCGAATTAGCCCATGCGGGCCATTGTCCCCATGACGAATGTCCAGACCGACTTAACCCTATTCTTATAGACTGGCTTGCCGCTCACTTCCCTATCCAGCAGCCACAGCCAGAACAGTTGCACTGCGCCTAGATTTGATCGCATAATCAGGCCATTACACCACCCCAAGCTGGGGCTGAATCAAACCATGAAACATACACTGTCCGTCTTAGTTGAAGACGAAGCTGGCGTTCTCACTCGCATCGCCGGACTTTTTGCCCGACGAGGATTTAACATCGAAAGTTTAGCCGTTGGACCTGCCGAGCAAATTGGGGTCTCTCGCATTACGATGGTCGTTCCCGGTGATAATCGCAGCATTGAGCAGCTCACCAAGCAGCTCTATAAGCTAATCAATGTTCTTAAGGTTCAGGATATTACTGAAGTCCCCTGTGTGGAGCGGGAGCTGATGTTGATTAAAGTAAATGCCGCGGCGTCTCTACGCTCTGAGATTGTGGAAATTGTCCAAATCTTTCGTGCCAAAGTGGTGGATGTTTCTGAGGACGCTCTCACCATCGAGGTCTCAGGTGACCCAGGCAAGATGGTGGCAATTGTGCAAATGCTGAATAAGTTTGGCATTCAAGAAATTGCCCGAACTGGCAAGATTGCCTTAACCCGAGAATCACGCGTCAATACTGAATATCTGAAATCTTTAGCAGCCAAGGTTTAGCAACTCAAAGATCTGCCAGCCTCAAAGGATTCAAGAGCAGTCTTAATAACTGCCGTCGTCATTCTCTGGTCCACCTGAACCCGGGCCTGGGTACTTGGGTAAATCCAGAGGCTTATAGTCTACATAATCATCATTGCCGTTCTGGCCGTAAGCATCGTCTGAACCGCTATCGCCAGCAGCATTGGCTGAATAGCCGTTCGCACCTGTGTCATCAGCATCTGTGTTTTTACGTCGACGGTTTCTCATGGCTTTGACCGCTGATGAGTAATCATCGGGAGTATAGTCTTGATCTTCCAGCTCTCCCGTTAATTGCAAAGGACGACGACGGCGAGGTCGCTCTTCTGATGAAGGTTCGGGCGGGGCATAAGACGTTGACGAAGAATAACCTTGGTCATAACCATAGCTAGCCTGATCCTGACCATAGCTATCTTGGGAATAGCTGTTGCTGCCTTGCTCATAGTCATCATAGGCAGCAGCCCGTCGCCTAGACCGCCGGCTGGGCGAATCATCATAGTCATTCCCATAGGCATATTCATCCCGTCTTGACCGACGGTCCCCTTCCCCTCGAATGCGACGAGGTCGAGCAGGCATATCGTCTTCAAACTCCAGTTGAGCTTCAGACCGCATACGGCTAGAGCGCTGAGGGCGTTTAGGGCGATAGTCGTCGTCTCGATCCCGAGGTCCGCCTCGCTCTCGAGGCTGTCTCATGGGGCCATTATTGGGCAGACGGTTCTGGATATTCTCAATCATCAGCGCCACTAACATCCCCACTACAATCATCTGCTGCAGGGACAGGGTAAATTCCATACCCAAGTGGGCCAAGAGGATAACACCCGCTAGTAAGCCGAGAAAGGCATAGACATTATCGGAATCTCGACGGTAGCCCGGCTTGATTTTATCCAAAAAGAATAATGCGATCGCACCGACGATCAAAATAACTCCAACAATAAGTGGAACAGGAGTACCGAAATTCACTTGGGATGTCTCTCTGGGTGACGACTGATAGCCAAGGTCCGCATACTCAATCAGTAATGGAACGAAGGAGAACGGCTAGGTTGGCTGTAGGGAAGCAAATTGTAATTTAACCGATACAACCCCACCTGGATCAAACTCTATGCTAGCGAGTTATGGGTCCAAATGGGATGAGCGGGGTATCTCAGTTTCTTTATACAGTTGAAATCTCACCCAGCAAGTAGGGGGGAAGTGACAAAAAGGAATGATGAGGACGCTGCGGCATATCAACCTATAAAAACGAAGCACGGCTGAACAGTATTTCCAGCCGTGCTTTAAGAAAACATATTTTAAGATATTTTGCCCCAAATGGCATTAATAGTGAAGCTACCAAAACGCTGAGGTGATTATTGCGCTAGAGGTGGACTGAGGTAGCCCACGCTAGAGATCAACAATCACCCTAAAAACCTAGCGTCGTACAATCTTATCTTTTTGGCTAAAGAAGATGAATCCACCGCCGAGTAGACCCAACACGATGGCTCCAAAAAGAATGCTATAAAAGAAACCCTGTAAAGAGGGGGTAATGGTCATTAACATGGAAGTCATATTTTTTTGATATTACGACAGCATCTCTAATCTTAAAGGTTTGTAAGGATATTGAGAAGTCTTCCTTAACGGCAACTTAGACATAGCCCCCATACCAACCTTGTATTCACATCACTTTTTTGCGCCTCGCCAGCTGCATAGTGAGCTGCCCCTCTCCAGCTCAAGTCAGCTTCAAACGACTGCTGCTGCTATGCCAACCCTAGACAACGCGCTACACTGAAACATATCAGGGTACTGGGTTGGACACCATTTTATGACCATAGAGACACTACTTATTTGGGGCCTCAGCTTTTGCCTAGGGCTGTTTATCTTTCTCTTTATTTTCAGAATTATCCTCACTTGGTATCCCCAAGTGGATCTCAATCAGATGCCGATTGCCTTGGCGACCTGGCCAACGGAACCCTTTTTGATCCCCACCCGTAAACTGATTCCACCCATGGGAGGGGTCGATATCACACCTATTATTTGGGTCGGTATCACGAGTCTGCTTCGGGAGGTCCTCCTCGGGCAGCAAGGTCTACTGAGAATGTTGTTCTAGGCTGCTTTTGTCCATCTCACCTTATTGAGGTGGAAGAAAGTCAGAGTCGATGTAAGCAATCCACCTAGCAGCCACATCAAGACCATCATTGCAATCCCATCACTTCTTGAATGAAATTGGTATACACCTCACCTTGAATAAATTCTGGAGTGTCTAGAATTTTTTGATGAAAGCCAATAGTGGTGGGCAATCCAGTAATTGCACATTCTTGCAGGGCGCGTTTCATCCGTGCGATCGCAGTCGGTCGATCTCGTCCCCAAACAATGAGTTTGCCAATCAGCGAATCATAATAAGGGGGAATCTCATAATCCGTATACACATGAGAATCAACCCGCACCCCAGGCCCACCAGGGGGTAGATAGCCATTGATACGTCCTGGGTGGGGGCGGAAATTATGGTCAGGATCTTCGGCATTGATGCGGCACTCGATGGCATGGCCCGTTAGCTTCACCTGATCTTGGGTCACACTTAGTTTTTCACCCTGGGCAATGCGGATCTGCTCCGCAATCAAATCTAAGCCCGTTGTTACTTCCGTCACCGGATGTTCCACCTGGATTCGGGTATTCATCTCCATAAAATAGAACTCTCCTGTCGAAGACAGCAGGAACTCAACGGTGCCGGCACCGACATAGCCAATCGATTGAGCTGCCCGGACAGCGGCGGAACCCATTTTTTCTCTTAGCTCTGGGCTTAGGGCTGGGCTGGGGGATTCTTCCAGTAACTTTTGGTGCCGTCGCTGGATCGAGCAGTCCCGCTCGCCCAAATGAACCACATTGCCATAGCTGTCAGCAAAAATCTGAAATTCAATATGACGAGGGTTTTCGATAAATTTTTCAATATAGACCCCAGGATTACCAAAGGCAGCCTCTGCTTCGCCTTGGGCCGCTAAATAGAGCTTGCCTAAGTTTTCAGGTTCCCGCACTAAGCGCATCCCTCGACCACCGCCCCCGGCCGTGGCTTTGACCATAACCGGATAGCCCATATCATCCGCAATTTTTTTAGCCGTCGCTTCATCCGGTACCAGGCCATCGCTTCCTGGGACGGTAGGAACCCCAGCCTTTTGCATCGTTTCTTTGGCCGTAGACTTATCTCCCATCGCCCTCATGGCTTCGGGGGTAGGACCAATAAAGTGAATCTTATGATCGGCACAGATCTCGGCAAAGCGGGCATTTTCGGCCAGGAAACCATATCCCGGATGAATGGCCGTCGCATTCCGCGTTAAGGCAGCCGAAATAATATTGGGAATATTGAGGTAACTCTTACTGCTGGCGGGTTCTCCAATGCAGACTGCTTCATCTGCCAACTGCACATTGAGAGATTGCTGATCCACGGTGGAATGAACGGCAACAGTGGAAATTCCCATCTCTCCACAGGTTCGGAGTATCCTCAAGGCAATCTCGCCCCGATTCGCAATTAAAATCTTAGAAAAACGCATGTTTTAACAGGAGCGTAACGCTCAATAACCTTCTCGCAATGACCCAGGACGAACCTGCTACACGCCCCAAGTCTGAACCCCTAAGGAGCTGCGTGAAGCGAAATCCCACCACACATTCGTCCAGTAGCGGTAAGCAGTGTCAAAAGTAAAATCCAGAGCTATCGTATCATGCAGATGCAGCCAAGATTCCTCTTGTCATTTTAGGAATGAGGGGTAGGGCAAATACATGAGGATAGCCTTTCCTACCTCAGCCATCAACGTTCATTTAAGTCGCTGCTATTCTGCAGCCGTGGGATCAAGGATGACCGGTCGAGAGAGCTCCGCATCGGGATCCGGGGCATAGGTTTCAGCCGGTGGCGGTGCTGCCGGTGGAGCCTGCTGCTGAACTGGAACGGGTTCCTGTTCATATCGAGGTTCGGGCTCATAGCGGGGTTCAGGCTCATACCGAGGCTCTTCTCGTCGCCGTCGAGACGCATAAATTGCATCCCGTTCAGCAGCCCACGCAGCAATCTTATCCTGCGCCTCGTAATAGAGGGCTCGACCGTACCCAATCTGGGAGGCCGTTGCGATCGCATCAGACAAACGTCCATTTCGCGCTAGGGCATTGGCTTCGCTCAGAATGGGGCGGTCTTCCACGGATTGAATTTCAGCAACCCAGGTATAGATATCGTCTTGGGCTTCTCGATGGAGGGATCGTCCTGATTCAATTTGTTCAGCGGTTTTAATTGCGTCATTGAGCTTGCCAGCCTTAGCAAGCTTACGAGCTTCATCTAGAATCGGCTGATCTTCCACCTTCTCAATAGAGCCTTCCCATTCTTGCATCAGGGTTTGGGCTTCATCCCGTAACGGATTGCCAAACTCTACTTTCCGTGCCTCTACAATGGCCGCTTGGAACCCTGCCGTCGTATTTTGGGTGGCAAATTGACGAGCCCGAGCCAAGACCTGACGATCTTGGAAGGTATTGATCTGTTGATTCCATTGGGCAATCAAGGTTTGGGCCTGAATTCGACCCGGTTTCTCTGTACCAATCAGGGCCGCATGATCCATGGCCAACTGATAGGTATGAACGTTATCAATATTGGCGAAGAATTTCGCCAAATGGAGCTGGCCAGTATTTTGAATTTTTTGTTCCCAGGCTTCAACGCGATCGCGATTTTTTTCAAACAAGTCACTCTTGCGATCAATCTGCTCCGCTAAGGTCCAAGCATGGATATAGCTGTAGAAGTCATCCTCCTCCACTGTTGCTTCAGCCCGACTGAGCTGCACTAATGTCGTTGCGTTCTTAGCCGCTTTAGTATTGGGTGGAATCCGTTGAGCAGCCGCAATGGCTTCTTGGAACTGGCCATACTCTTGGTGCTCTTCTGACAAGTCCAGAAGCTTCTGACTCCACTTTTCAATATTTTGTTGGACTTCTTCTTTAGCAAGGCGCTTGGGATCAATTTTGCTGGCCAGCTGAATCGCTTCCGATAAGTCTTTAGCGCGACCATAGGCAGCGATATCTTGCGCTTTATAAAGATCTTGAAAGGCTTTTTTCTCAATCGCCATATCCCCCAGGATCTTATCGGCTTGATCGGACCAATAGCCATCTCCCAGTTGGACTAGAGACCGAACCTGTAGAGCCGCCTGGGTCCAATCCTGCTTCTTAATGGCTGTTCGAGCATTCTCTAGGGATTCTTCTCCCGCGTCCCAATTCGCTTCCCAACGTTTGATCAGGCGTTTGGACTCAGGTTGAATGCTACTTGCCTCTGGCACTTCTTTCGCCAGACTAATGGCTTCTTTGAGATTACCTTTGGAGATTTCTCGCCGCGCCAACCCTAAAATCGAACGAGACCATTCGTCAGATAGCAGAGATACCCGGGGATAGAGAGGATGTTCCTCATCCCATTTATCCGCAATGGCTAGGGCCGCTTTAATATCTTTAACCGTCCCTTTACGAGCAAGCTTGTCAGCACACTCCAACTGCTCTGCCTCAGAGAGGGTAGCGGCAATCTGCTTGCAATTAGGTGTTGGCGGTAAACTGGATAACCATTGCATGGCAGTCATGCCGGTCACCCAGGACACAACAATGGTGATCAACCAGGGCCACCCTTTAAAGGTCACAATCTTACCCAAGACGTTTTGGACCTTCTGAATTTTGGGGTTTTGTCCAGGGTCAGGCAGCTCAGATCCTTGTCCAGGCTCTAAAGCGGGAGGGTTACTGTCGGCAGGTTGGTTACTCGTCATATCCTAAGGATTAAAGCAGAAAATCACACAAAGACTGGCTCAGTATTATTCACACATCATTTGATGTATCCCGCACATCCTCTGTAAAGAGGTCTAGCGGAAATAAGCCTCATGTAGATAATAGGCTAGAAAACTGAGAATTGACAGTTCATCAAAAATAGCCCATCTCTCCAAGGATTAATAATGGCTGCGGGAACACCTAGGTGATCCAGCGTTTTCCTTGGAGATTGGGCTATAAATATGGGTTGATGCTGTGAGGACCAAGTCGATCGCTCTAAGGACGAAGTGTTAGGCTTTGCCAGCCAGTTCAACGATTTTGCTAAAGCTGTCTGGATCCGTCGCAGCAAGTTGGGCTAGCATTTTGCGGTTGAGCTGAATATCAGCCCGCTTAAGCTGTCCCATAAATTTGCTGTAGCTAACGCCATGTTGACGAGTTGCAGCATTGATACGGGCAATCCACAGACGACGAAAATCTCTTTTACGCTTGCGGCGATCACGATAGGCGTTACGTAAGGCCTTCATCACCTGCTGATTCGCAATTCTAAACAGGCGAGAATGGGAGCCTCGGTAGCCTTTAGCAAGCTTTAATATCTTTTTGCGGCGCTTACGAGCGACGTTACCGCGTTTAACGCGAGTCATGGTCTTGGTCCTTGTTGATGATTTTTTAGGTAGGGAAAACTATTTATATAGGTATAAAGTCAAAGCCTGGCTCGGGTTCTGCCCCTAGGAGTAAGGCATCATGGCTCTAACGTTTTCTGCGTCTTGCTCGCTTACCACACATTTCTTAGAGAGGCGACTCTTACGGTCGGGACCTTTATGCTCTAACAAGTGGTTCTTGTATGCCTTGCGACGCATAAATTTGCCACTTCCGCTTCGTTTAAAGCGTTTGGCAGCGGATCGTCGGGTTTTTAGTTTGGGCATTGTTCGTCTAGAATCGCAGCATCGACACAAACTAGCATCATAGTATATGTGACAACCGATTGCCAATAGCTGTTCAAACTGTCCAAACACATAGTGTGTCACCTGAGTTGGATGGGCAGTCTGAGAGAAGAATCTTAAATTTGGGCCAAGGCTGCTGACTGACTGCAGGACGGCAATACCTATCCCTGAAGGGGGGAAGACCGATCTTAGGCAATGTCCTCTCCTCCCTACAATGGCAGTAGGCACTAGGCCCGCCTAATATTAATCCCCACTGTCCAGGAGGTTCCCCATTCATGCAACCCACAAATCATGATCAATTTACGGAAAAGGCTTGGGCTGCGATTGTACGAACCTCCGATTTGGCAAAAGAGGCCCAGCAGCAGCAGATTGAGAGTGAACATCTGCTGCAAGCCCTGGTTAAAGACGATGGTTTAGCAGGACAAATTTTTACGAAAGCAGGTACCGATGTGCAGCGAGTTCGCGATCGCACCACGGAATTTATTAATCGCCAGGCTAAGTTAACGTCCCCGAGTGAGTCAGTCTACCTAGGACGAAGTCTAGACACCCTCTTTGATCGGGCCGAAAGCTTTCGCCGCTCCCTTGGGGATGACTTCATTTCCATTGAGCACTTGGTCTTGGGCTATATCGAAGATGATCGCTTCGGCCAACCTCTCCTTCAAGGTTTGGGCATCACCGAGCAAATGCTGAAGCAAGCCGTTACAGACATCCGGGGCAGTCATAAAGTCACAGATAAGAATCCAGAAGGCAAGTATGAATCCTTAGAAAAATATGGTCGCGACCTAACAGAACTGGCGCGGGAAGGAAAGTTAGACCCGGTGATTGGCCGAGATGACGAGATTCGACGCACGATTCAAATTCTCTCCCGACGCACCAAGAATAACCCCGTCTTGATTGGGGAACCTGGGGTGGGTAAAACAGCCATTGCCGAAGGGTTAGCCCAGCGGATTGTGGCCCGAGATGTGCCGGAATCCTTGCGCGATCGCAAATTGATTGCCCTAGATATGGGGTCCCTGATTGCTGGGGCCAAATATCGGGGTGAATTCGAGGAACGACTCAAGTCCGTCCTGAAAGAAGTGACGGAGTCAGACGGGTTGATGATCTTATTTATTGATGAGATCCATACCGTCGTTGGCGCAGGGGCCAGTCAAGGTGCCATGGATGCGGGCAATCTTCTCAAACCGATGTTGGCCCGAGGGGAACTGCGCTGTATTGGAGCCACCACCCTCGATGAATACCGCAAATATATTGAAAAAGACGCGGCCCTAGAACGACGGTTCCAGCAGGTGTATATCGACCAGCCCAATATTCAAGACACCGTCTCTATCTTGCGGGGTCTAAAGGAACGCTACGAGGTTCATCACGGGGTCAAGATTTCTGATAATGCTCTGGTTGCTGCCGCTACCCTTTCTACTCGCTATATCAGCGACCGCTTTCTCCCCGACAAGGCCATTGACCTAATGGATGAAGCGGCAGCCAAACTGAAGATGGAGATTACCTCTAAACCGGAAGAGCTAGACGAAATTGATCGCAAAATCCTCCAGCTGGAAATGGAGCGTTTATCCCTAGAAAAGGAAAGCGATCGTGCCTCTCTAGAACGGCTGGAACGGATTGAGCAGGAGATTGCCAATTTACAAGAAGATCAGAAGACCCTAAATGCCCAATGGCAGTCGGAGAAACAGATCATTGATGATATCCAAACCATCAAAGAAGAGATTGACCGGGTCAATATTGAGATTCAGCAAGCCGAGCGTAACTACGACCTCAACCATGCCGCTGAACTCAAATATGGCAAACTTACCAACTTACAGCGGCAGCTAGAATCAGCTGAAACGCAACTGGCCCAGCGCCAAACCAACACCAACTCCCTCCTAAGGGAAGAGGTCACCGACGCTGATATTGCTGAAATCATCTCTAAATGGACGGGGATTCCTGTCAGTAAGCTAGTGGCCTCAGAGATGGAGAAGCTACTGCACCTAGAAGATGAGCTACATCAGCGCGTGATTGGTCAGGAAGAAGCAGTGACGGCCGTGTCTGATGCGATTCAGCGATCGCGAGCCGGTCTCGCAGATCCCAACCGCCCCATTGCCAGCTTTATCTTCTTAGGCCCCACAGGCGTCGGTAAAACAGAGCTGGGTAAGGCTTTAGCTGCCTACCTATTTGATACGGAAGATGCCATGGTCCGCATCGACATGTCGGAATATATGGAGAAGCATACGGTGGCCCGGATGATTGGAGCTCCTCCCGGCTATGTCGGCTATGACGAAGGCGGTCAACTCACCGAAGCCGTGCGTCGTCGTCCCTATGCGGTCATCCTCTTTGATGAAATTGAGAAGGCCCACCCCGATGTCTTCAATATCATGCTGCAAATCCTCGATGATGGCCGGGTGACAGATTCTCAAGGTCGCACCGTCGACTTTAAGAATGCGGTGATTATTATGACCAGTAATATTGGCTCCCAACATATTTTGGATTTGGCGGGAGATGATAGCCGCTACAGCGAAATGCAAAATCGCGTTATGGATGCCATGCGCTCCCACTTCCGACCTGAATTTCTGAACCGGATTGACGAGCTGATTATCTTCCGTAGTCTGCGTAAGGATCAGCTGCGCCGAATTACCCAACTCCAGGTACAACGACTGGCGAAACGACTCAGCGATCGCAAGATGTCTCTCAAACTCTCAGAATCGGCATTAGATTTCCTAGCCGAAGTGGGATACGACCCAGTCTATGGTGCCAGACCCCTGAAGCGGGCCATTCAGCGGGAGCTAGAAACCCAAATTGCCAAGGCCATTTTGCGAGGCGACTTTGGTGAAGGCGACACCATTTTTGCTGATGTCGAGAATGAGCGGTTAATCTTTAAGCGCATGGGGGCAGAAGTCTTGACCACTTCGGGTTAATGCACTATTCACAACCTAGCCATAATCAAGCCCCTTAGAACCATCGTTCTAGGGGGCTTTGAGTGAGGAGTTAATGTGAGTGAGGATTGAAAAGATGAAAAGTCTACATCAAGGTGCCGCCAATGCTAGCTAGCAGATCCTGCAGCGTCGGAATAAAGAAGCTGAGGAGATAGCGAGGATAAATTCCAATGCCTAGGGTGATAATCAGTAGCGGAACAACTGTGACCACCTCACGCATATTGATATCGGGCAAGCTTTCCCACTTGGGATTGGCAGGTCCCAACAGCACTCGGCGCACCATAAACAGGAGATAACAGGCTGCTAAGAGAATGCCCATGCAGGCAAACGCGGTATAGAGCTTGCTGTATTCATAGGAACCCAGCAAGACCAGAAACTCACTGACAAAGCCGCTGAGGCCCGGTAGCCCCAAAGAGGCGAGGGAGAAGAATACCAAAAATCCTGAGTAAACCGGAAGTTGAGCATTCAGCCCACCAAAGGCGTTCATATCGCGGGTATGAGCCCGGTCGTAAATGACGCCGACCAGTAAGAACAAGGCTCCAGTGATCACACCGTGACTAAACATTTGGAGCATGGCACCATTAAAGCCATTGGTGGAGAAAGCTGCTAAGCCCAACAACACGAACCCCATGTGACTGATGCTGGAATAGGCCACCATCTTTTTGAAGTCTGTCTGGGCCAGGGCAATAAACCCACCATAGACAATACCAATGGCTGCTAACACTGCGAGATAAGGACGGAACCAGTTCGCTGCTTCGGGCAAAATAGGGAAGCTAAAGCGAAAGAATCCGTAAGTTCCCATTTTGAGCAACACGCCCGCCAGAATCACGCTGATAGGGGTGGGGGCTTCCACATGGGCATCGGGTAGCCAAGTATGGAAGGGGAAGGTGGGAACTTTGACTGCAAAGCCCACAAAGAGAGCCAAAAAGACAATCTTTTGGAATCCAAAGCTAAAGTCTTGAGCCACCAGTTCCATAATATTGAAGGTGTGGGGAGCGGAATTAAAGTACATCCCCAAAATGCCCACCAACATCAGCAAGCTACCGGCAAAGGTATACAGGAAGAATTTCATCGCTGCATATTCTTTCCTGGGGCCACCCCAAATTCCAATCAAGAAATACATGGGGACGAGAACGACTTCCCAAAAGACATAGAACAAAATCATGTCTAGAGCTAGGAAGGTGCCCATCATGCCTGTCACGAGAAACAGGTAGAGACAGTAGTATTCTTTTTCCCGTTTCTTGATGCTGAAGGAGCCAATACTGGCCAGGGTAGAAATTAAAGCGGTTAACACCACCATCGGAAAGCTAATGCCATCAGTTCCCAGCAGGTAATAAACATTGAGCTGAGGAATCCAGAGGGTCTTTTCGACTAGCTGAAAGCCAGTCTGATTCGGGTCAAATTGGAGGAATGCTGCAAATGTAAGCGCACTCACCACGACCATATTGGCCAAAGATATCCATTTGTAAAGGCTTTCTTGGGCCTTAGGGAGCAAAAGGATTATGACCGCCCCAACGAGCGGGGAAAATATTATCAAGGATAAAAGATGAGATGCCATACAACTCCTCTCTGAGCAAAGGAAGTTCTTGGAAACCTGAGGTTAATTCAACCGACAGGAAGGCCAGAACGCTAACGCAAGTAATCAGTAAATAAAATTGGGTAGAACCCGTTTGGAACAGCTTGAGGATATCGCCGCCAATGACGGTGCCTCGGCCAGTGAGATTAACGAGCCCATCGACAATGTTGCGATCAATCCAAAGCTGGATTTGGCTCATTTTCTGCATGGCAGTTGCTGAACTGTTGACTAAGCCATCAATCACGAGCCGATCAAACCCAAAGAGGAATTCTCCAAAGGCTTGAAAGGGATTGAGGATTAAAACGGAATAGATATCGTCAATCCAGAATTGGTTAATCGATAACAGATAAAGAGGACGGAACGTATTTGCGATCGCAACGGGCCATTGAGGCTTAGCCAGGTAAAGCACTGCAGCTAGACCAATACCCAAAACACCGGCAGCAATCGAAGCTCCCATCACCATCCAGTCAATCGCAGCTGCATGGTGCTCACCGGTCAAGAAGGTTTGGAACCAGTTATTCATAAAGGGGGAGCCCGGAATACCCACAAAGATGGCACCGATGGCGAGACACCAAAGGGGCACGGTCATCAAAGCGGGAGACTCATGGGCATGAATCTCAGGGTTACGAGCTTTGCCAAAGAAGGTCATAAACACCAGGCGGAACATATAGAAGGCGGTCATAAAGGCCGTCAACAACAGCACGCCATAAACCACAAAATGACCTTCTTGATAGGCTTCTAGCAGGATTTCATCCTTAGACCAAAACCCCGATAGCGGCGGCACACCCGCAATCGCCAGGGACGCAATCACAAAGGTGGCTCCCGTATGCTTCATCTTGCCGAACAGGCCGCCTAATTGACGGATATCCTGTTCATGGGCCCCGTGAATAACGCTGCCTGCACCAAGAAAGAGCAAGGCCTTAAAGAATGCATGGGTCATCAGGTGAAAGGTGCCTGCGGTCATACCGCCTAAGCCCATGGCTGTCACCATGTAACCCAACTGGGAAATCGTGGAAAAGGCCAGGACTTTCTTGATATCTGTCGCAGTTAAAGCAATATAGGCCGCCATAAACGCGGTCAAGGTGCCGATCCCCATCACCCAGGGCATCACCATGGGGAAGCTGGTAAATAGCACGAAGGAACGAGCCACCAGATACACCCCTGCCGCCACCATTGTTGCCGCATGAATCAGGGCACTCACTGGCGTCGGACCTTCCATGGCGTCTGGCAACCAGACGTGCAAGGGAAATTGAGCCGACTTACCAACGGTTCCACAGAAAATCAGGGGAGCTGCCAGCCACAGCAACGGAGCACCCGTTTCTACTGCATTGGGCAGATCCACAAAGCTGAGGGTACCGCCAGTCACAAACAGGGTCATAATGCCGAGGAATAAGCCCACATCCCCCACACGGGTGGTTAAAAAGGCTTTCCGAGAGGCATTCGCTGCTGAATCCTTGTGGAAGTAAAAACCAATCAGTAAATAAGAGCAGAGACCCATGACTTCCCAAGCCATAAAGTACTGCACATAGTTATTGGCAATGACCAAGGTGAGCATGGCCGCCATGAACAGGGACACATAGGCAAAAAACCGGTGATAGTATTTCTCACCATGCATATAGCCAATGGAATAGACCTGAATTAGGGTACCAATCACCGTCACCACAAACAGCAAGGTGGCTGAGAGGGGATCCAGTAAATAACCAAAATTGAGGTCGTAATTTCCTAAGGTCAACCACAGCCACTCATGGGAGTACTGGCCACCCTGGGCGACTGCCCAAGCTGCCGGTAAAGCAATGGCCGAAGAGGCAACACTTGTCAGGACTGAAATCCATCCAGAGAAACTACCTAAACGATGACCAAAGAAAAGATTGATTGCAAACGCAATCAGGGGAAATAAGGGTATTAGGTATGCAAAATCAGTCATAGTTTCCCATTTCAAGAGATCGATTAATTTATCCCCACAAACTGTCTTCCTAATTCGGGCGGTAGCGGTTAAACATCAAGCTAAACTGCTCCGTGGAATCGATAGACCATTAAATAAAACAAAGATAAATTTCAGGAAATTTACATAATTCATGGGTGGATGGAAATATCGACGACCAAACCAGATGAGTGGCTGAGTCGATTTTTCATTTCGTTAATCGTACTTGCTAAAAAAAAGTGTGTAGCCAAGCAGGGTAAAGGCCTAAAACCCTTTCTCTGCCTGCAAGACCTTATTCTAACAGCAACATTTTTGAGGTGCCGAGCTGTCTATCAGCAGGGGTGTAAAAATGGGAATTCACCCATCAATTTTGGTCAACATTCTGTTAATGACGCCTATCTTTCTGGCGGGATTCAAGGGCTGATTCTATAGACGCTTACTTGGTTTGAGCAGAGTCATGATTTTTGCTTAGTTACTGTAAAAAAACTGATCCTGAAGAAAATCTTTTATTTCAAATTTTTCGGAGTTAAAACTTAAGTTTCATTAACATAAGAAACATGTTCCCAATGTAAACAAATGTATCTTTGTTATTGAGACTTAAAATGCGGTTGTCCAAGCCATAATGCAGTTGACTTTCTAGCCTAGTTTTAGTGAAGCACCCCAATCGCGGAATATGAGTAAGACGGGTAATGGCATTCTTGAAGCGCATTTTTTCCTTCGGCCCGCCGCTGACCAGGAATTAACCACCCCCATCCTGATTGTGGGGGGATCGACAGCAGCCTATGCCGCCACCTTAGGTGCATTGCAAGCCGGAGCAAAGGTATGTTTAGTGCAGCCTCAGCTCGTCTTAGGGGGGCAGTTCACTGCCCAAGGGTTACCAGCCTCTGATGATGGCAAGTTATTGATGCCCTATGAGCTTATTTCACCGGATCAACGAGATCCAAATCAACTCAAGGATAGTGAGTACTTTGCATTGTCGCGATCGCAACGACAATTCCGGCAATGCCAACGTCAGCATCAACCCGTTGCCCACCAAATTCTTCAGAACCCTGGCGGTAGCTGGGTGAGTCACCTATCGGTCACGCCAACCGTCGCTGCAGACTGCTTCAATACAGCGATTCGGCCCTTTTTAGAACAGGGATTATTAACGCTTATCCCTTGGTCTATACCAATACGGGTATTGAAGGAAGAATCACCCCGCCGCATCCTAGGTGTTCAATTCAAGGATAAACAGACCCATCATCAATTCACGGTTAGGGCGAAACTCACCATTGAAGCTACGGATCTAGGAGAGCTGCTGGAACTGGGAAAGATACCCTCCCGGGTGGGGCAAGAATCTCGTTCCCAAACCCAGGAAGCCGCATTGCCTGAAGACCCTCGCCCTGAATGCCAACAGGCCATCACCTTTTGCGTTGTAGTTGAGCGGAGTTCCAAAAGTCCACCACCCCTGCCAGCACCATCAGGGTATGACCATCAACCCTGGCTGCAATCTTGTGACTTCACTGATGAGTTTTGGATCCACCAGCCCGATCGATGGCAAAAACATGACTTCTACGATCCAGACGGTATGTTTCGGTATCGTCGGCTGTATCGTAGCCAGAATAGTGATAATGTTCAGCCCGGAGATATCACCGTTCTTAACTGGGCAACCAGTCCACTAGGGGTTAATGGTGGACCGCCAGATCCTTCAGCCCCACTGGGGTGTGGCAATGATTATCCCTTTGGTTGCCTCCTTGGTGTCAGTCCAGAGCAACGACAAGAACAAGTGATACGGGCGCGCGATCGCACCCAAGCCTATATCCACTATCTGCAAACCCAAGGTCATCCCGAACTGAAACCGAGGGGCGATTTAACCTGGACCGAGGATGGCATTGCCCTAGAACCCTATATCCGAGAAGCCCGCCGCGGCATTGCCCTCACCACCATTCGCCATGAAGATGTGGCTACTAAATTTTTTCCCAATCAAGCTCGGGCTCGGACTTTTACCGACAGTGTGGGCATCGGTCAATACCATTACTTAGATGTTCACCCCAACCATGCCCAAGGCCATGTAGAGCTAGGCGATGGTCACGATGCCTTGCCGTTCACTCTACCCTTATCGGCCTTAATCCCCATAGATACCTTAGGGCTGATTTTATCGGCCAAAAGTATCGGCACCACTCACATCACCAATGCGGCTTATCGTATGCATCCCATGGAATGGGCTATTGGTGAAGCTGGAGGGCATTTAGCCGCCTTTGCAATCACAAACGGTGTGGCCGTGCAAGACATCACACAACAGCCAGCA
Organism: Acaryochloris sp. CCMEE 5410; assembly: GCF_000238775.2. Lineage (NCBI taxonomy): Bacteria > Bacillati > Cyanobacteriota > Cyanophyceae > Acaryochloridales > Acaryochloridaceae > Acaryochloris > Acaryochloris sp. CCMEE 5410. Next base: position 2,016,719 of record NZ_AFEJ02000002.1, read on the forward strand.
CTGGGAAGGGCGTTCCAAGCCCATCTCACCCATCAGGGAATTCCTATTGTTTGGTTAAACGACGTCAGTCATGAGGATCCGGACTTTGCTGCGATTCAAGTGTTAACCACCACCGGAATCCTCCCGCTCCAGAACCTGCAAACCTTAAATTTTATGCCCGAGCAATCTATCATCTGGGGTCGATTTCGGAACGCCTTAACACAGGTATGGCAATGGTCCCTTGAATCTAACAACTCGTCCTTATCAAATCTTGCTTCTACAGAATCAGCCTCCTCTTCTGCCCAAGATCGACTGGTAGGGCAGAACAATCTAGACCGTTTTCAATTCGACCTTGAACAACCCATCACCTGGAGCCAATGCCAGCAGTTACTGGAGCAGCTATCTCTAGTACCAGCAAACTTTAAGGTTTCATGGGCTGATAACCAACCGATAACCAACCGTATCGCTGCCCAGATTGTGTTGCAACTGTGGACGTCTACCTCCGACCTTTAACCTTCAATCGTCGGTAGGAAGGGTCACGGCAGACCTACTTGGCAAAACAGGATATCGAAATGAAGACCCAAGCAGGCAACTAAATTGACTCCTACTTTGTCAGCAGAAACTCTCTATATGAGTTGTCCACCACCTGAGAATTAAGTTAAATTTAGTTAAGATTGATGTTCGACTTGCCTCAAATTGGCCTTTTACCAGGTCCAACCCTGAGGAAACGCTCTAAGCGTATGTAACAAGTCGGTTGAGATCGTTCTCGCTTCGCTTCAGACATGCCAGACCTCTAGCAAGGCTGTGCGTTGCTTTTACCGAAAGGGCCCATAAACGATGAAATCTTCTTGGAAAATACTTCTTCTGTGGCTTTTGCCATCTCTACTGATTGTGTTCTTCCTCTGGCAAAGTGTTTTTGCCCCTGCAGCCACTACCACGCCAGAAATGAGCAATGCTGCAAACTCACGGATGACCTACGGTCGGTTTCTTGACTATTTAGAAGCAGGTCGAATCCAGAAGGTCGACCTATTTGATGGTGGTCAAACCGCCATTATTGAGACAACAGACGTAGAAATTGGCGGTCCAGTTCAACGAGTTCGTGTCGCCCTTCCTGGGTCTGCACCTCAGCTCATTGCCAAGCTCAGAGAAGACAAGGTTGACTTTGACATTCACCCCGATCGCAATACAGGCGCTGTTTGGGGCTTGCTAGGTAACCTGATTTTCCCCATTTTCCTGATTGTGGGCCTCTTCTTTATCTTCCGACGGTCCAGCAACGTTCCCGGTGGACCAGGCCAAGCCATGAACTTTGGTAAGTCCAAAGCTCGCTTCCAAATGGAAGCCCAAACCGGAGTCATGTTTGATGACGTCGCGGGTGTCGAAGAAGCCAAAGAAGAACTCGAAGAAGTCGTCACCTTCCTGAAAAAACCTGAGAAATTCACCGCTGTTGGCGCTCGAATTCCTAAGGGTGTCTTGTTAGTGGGTCCTCCTGGAACAGGTAAGACTTTACTCGCCAAAGCCATTGCCGGTGAAGCAGGGGTTCCGTTCTTCAGTATTTCTGGTTCAGAATTTGTCGAAATGTTTGTGGGTGTCGGTGCCTCTCGGGTCCGCGACCTATTTAAGAAAGCCAAAGAAAACGCGCCTTGCATCATTTTTATCGATGAGATTGACGCCGTTGGTCGTCAGCGGGGTGCCGGTATCGGTGGTGGTAATGATGAACGGGAGCAAACCTTGAACCAGCTCTTAACAGAGATGGATGGTTTTGAAGGCAACACTGGAATTATTATTCTGGCAGCCACTAACCGCCCCGACGTCCTAGACAGTGCCCTCCTTCGTCCGGGTCGATTTGACCGTCAAGTTACTGTGGATGCCCCGGATATCAAGGGTCGTCTAGAAATCCTGTCCGTTCATGCTCGGGACAAGAAGCTGGCGGAAGAGGTTTCTCTAAAGACGATTGCCCGTCGTACTCCTGGCTTCACGGGCGCTGACTTAGCAAACCTGTTAAATGAAGCAGCCATTCTAACCGCGCGTCGTCGGAAAGAAGCTATTACTCTTTCTGAGATTGATGATGCCGTCGACCGTGTTGTTGCCGGTATGGAAGGCACCCCCTTAGTTGACAGCAAGAGCAAGCGACTGATTGCTTACCACGAGATTGGTCATGCCATTGTCGGTACGTTGATGAAAGAGCATGATCCGGTCCAAAAAGTCACCCTAATTCCTCGCGGCCAAGCCCAAGGTCTAACCTGGTTTACCCCGTCCGATGAACAGGAATTGGTATCGCGATCGCAACTCAAAGCCCGAATGGCAGGTGCCATGGGTGGGCGCGCTGCAGAGCAAGTGGTCTTTGGTGATGCCGAAGTTACCACGGGTGCAGGCGGTGACTTACAGCAAGTCACAGGTATGGCAAGGCAAATGGTGACTCGATTTGGTATGTCGGATTTAGGTCCCCTGTCCTTAGAGGGGCAGCAAGCGGATGTATTTCTCGGTCGAGATCTGATGTCCCGCTCTGAATATTCTGATGAGATTGCAGGTCGCATTGATGCCCAAGTGCGCGAACTGATTCAGCATGCTTACGAGGAAGCGATTCATATCGTCCGGGATCACCGAGCAGCGGTGGACCGATTGGTGGACCTCTTGGTGGAGAAGGAAACCATTGACGGTGATGAGCTACGACATATTCTGGCAGAGTACACAACTGTCCCTGAGAAGGAACGTTTCGTACCCCAGCTATAAACTCAATCACTAGAAAATTCTTGAAAAGAGGGTGAGTTGAACTCACCCTCTTTTTTCGCAAATATGTTCTTTTACGAGGATCTCTTGACGAGGATGGTCCGCAAAGCTTTACGATGAGTTAGTTTATGCCTTTCATCGTTCGCCACACGCTATGAAGCCCTACCTTGCTGCCGCAGTTCAAATGACCAGTTTGCCAGATTTACACAAAAATTTGGCACAAGCGACGGATTTAATTGAGCTAGCAGTGCGCCGCGGAGCCGAATTAGTATGTTTGCCTGAGAATTTTTCTTTTCTTGGAGATGAATCAGCCAAAATTGAGCAAGCTGAAACCATTGGTTTAGAATCTGAAAAATTTATCAAAACCATGGCTCAGCGCTTCCAAATTACGATTTTGGGAGGGGGCTACCCTGTGCCTGCAGAGGCAGGCAAAGTCTACAATACGGCTCTACTAGTAGCACCAGACGGGAGTGAACTAGCTCGATACCATAAAGTCCATCTCTTCGACGTCGAACTCCCTGACGGCAATATTTATCATGAGTCAGGCATTGTGCTCGCTGGCTCGGAAATCCCCCCCATTTACGCTTCCCCCAAATATGGCAACTTGGGTATGTCTGTCTGCTACGATGTTCGATTTCCTGAGTTTTATCGGGCCTTGTCTAAGGCTGGAGCAGACGTACTGTTTGTGCCAGCAGCATTCACAGCCTTTACGGGCAAAGATCACTGGCAAGTGTTACTCCAAGCCCGTGCCATTGAGAATACGACTTACGTTATCGCCCCAGCCCAAACCGGCTTCCACAACTCTCGTCGCCAATCCCATGGCCATGCTCTGATTGTCGATCCCTGGGGAGTTGTCTTAGCAGATGCCAGTATTGAGCCAGGAGTCGCTGTAGCCGCCATCGAACCCTCCCGTCTGGATCAAGTGCGGCAGCAAATGCCTTGTTTAAACCACCGCGTATTTGGTTAAGTCTTTTACCACCAATGGTCTTGCATTCCTGTACTGCAGGATATAGAGCAGTCTGCGACGGTTGGGGCAATGTGGGTTAATATCTTGCTTACTGTGGGTCTTTCTGCACTATTAAGTCATTGATACTTCTAGAAGCGGGGGCGGTAGACACCACGCCTTCCATGCTGGTCTTTTTAGGGTCAACCACTGAGGCAGGTATTGAAACTGCGATCGCAGTATCGCAAACCTATAGCAAAGTCATCTCCACTTTCGCCGAGTTAGGCATGGTCACTCTCTAAAATTGGTTTAGAGTCGTATCTACAAGTCCTAATGGGACCGGGTCCTCAAACCACCATTATTGCGGTCGTTGGGGTAGCTATCCCCTTCATTTAATATATGTTTGGATTAATCTATTGTTTTTATTTGAATCGACAAACTACAAACTCGCGGTGATCTACTCCTGTCTGCTTTAATCCTTGTTAGCGTTATAAAGCTATCCATTTAGAAGCCATTCTAGGCACCTTTACCGCTGAATTAGTCCTAGCTGGAACCAACCAATATAAAGAACAAGTAATCCCCTTAGCAGGCATACTTGTCTCTATCTTTATTTGTCTGTGTGGGGGCAAAAACCGATGTCAGCGTTCTCAACCTTCTGATACCAGAGAATCGTGAAGGACTGAATCATCGCCGCATTTTTGATTATTGTTGCTATTATTGGCAGAGTGATCACAGGATTCACTATTTTGGGGCAACCTGAGATTAATCGTCTAGCCATTGGCGTAGGGATGATTCCCAGGAGAGAAGTTGGACTGGTCTTTACCGGTGTTGGTTCAGTAAGTGGCACTTTATCGCGTCCACTAGAAGCAGCCATCATTGTTATGGTGATTTCGACAACGTTTCTAGCACCACCCATGCAGCACGTTGTATTCCAGTCGTCCGATACAGGTGAACCAGCCTTGAGTGTAAAAGTTGCATCTGCAGTGGTCGGTGATATTGACACTTAAAGCAATGTCACGACCGACGGGGCACTGTTCAATCAAGACCTTGAGCGACCTACTGTTCTCCTAAATACAGATAATGCTTGATCAAAACTTGATTGAGATCAAAGCTCTGTAACTCCTACCTGATATGGCATCTAATGCCATTATTGGGGTGCAGTCGCAAGTCATCACAGAAACTTTGATGCTCAATTGGGCGTCCCGAAGCTTGCAGACTGCCATACCCCTTTTGCGGACTAGGCGAACGTCAAGTGCTCCTACATTGAGACAGCTTGAAAGCGTTAGGGGGTCGATTTATCCATGGAGACATTGCATGCGCCACCATTTACAGACTGTCCATAGACAAAGGAGGACCACTCACTCGTTACGTTGGCTACTCCCCAGTCTATGCGGGCTCTTTCTCAGTTGCTTACCGGCGGAAGCAGCCCAACTTCAGTCTTGGCGGTTTGACCAAAATCAAAATCGATTGGAATTCACCACAGATGAAGAAATTCGGCCTCGGGTACAGCTCATTCCCAACCCCACTCGCTTAGTCGTCGATCTACCTGGGATTGTCCTAGGTCAGAGAACCTTAAAGCAACGTTTGGGAAGCCAGTTTCGCTCCATCCGCCTCGGACAAGTCAATGCACAAACCGCACGGATTGTAGTGGAATTAGATCCGGCTTATACCCTCGATCCACAGGAAGTCAAAGTGGAGGGGAATTCACCCACCAACTGGTCGATCAATTTACCCACTCCCCAGCGGTGGCAGTCCTCAAGTGAAACGCCTGACAATAGTTCCACAGCATTGGCTCCAGCCCCTCTACCCCCATTCCAGGCCGTTCAGCCAGCACCTGCTCTCTCACCAAAAATCGTCGCAACAAAATCTCCGTCTCCTCCCCTCCAAATTGCCCAAAGCTCATCGGGGATCAGTGATATTTTAGTGACCGTTGATGGTCTTTTCTTACCAACAAAGAAGAGTAAACCCAAAGTAAAAGTCAAGCGCAGCCGCAATAAAAAAGAGATCACATTCAAGATCTCTGGGACCACTATTTCCCCTCAACTGGCGAAGACCTTCACGCCGGGATATCACGGCATTAAAAGCATGACTTTGAAATCTGTCTCTGATTCAGAGGCGGAGCTGTTGCTAATGGTAGATCGAGAGAGTCCAGACTGGATGGCAAGTGTCAGTCGCTTCAGCGGCATTGTCCTGTTGCCCAAAGGTGGTCCATCGGCCAATCGTTCAGCTCGTCGTCCGGGGACAACCGTCAGTTTAGTTTCACCTAATCGCCCGACCCCTTCCACCACTGCAAATAGCCGACTGAATACGGTTCGCCGTATCGATTTAGGCGGTCGGCAGCTCCTTATTCAAGCCGATCAACCGATCTCTTACAGCACCCGTTGGTCTGGTCGGGCGTATCAAATTACCATTAATTCTGCCAAACTAGCAGATGACTTAAGAAAACCACGATTAGGGTCTGGCAGCCCCTTATCTGACATTACTGTTACGGAGTCAGATAGCAATACGGTTACTATTCTGGCCAAACCCAGTACCAATGTCAGAGTGACGGGGGTCCAGAAACTATCAAATCAGTCGATTGCCCTCAATCTCCTCCGACCCGGTCAACGTCCGATTACCCGCATTCCGAGTAATCCTTTTCCCTCAACAACCCCATCCCCCCCTCCTGTGACGGGTCGCCCCGTTCGTGGTCGAAAAGTGATTGTCATTGATCCTGGCCATGGAGGTCCCGATCCAGGTGCAATTGGCATTGGCGGTTTGCGGGAAACGAATGTGGTTTTGGATATTAGCTTAGAAGTCTCTCGAATTCTTCAGCGTCAGGGAGTGGTGGTTTATCTCACCCGAACACGGGAAGTGGATGTTGATCTGCCTCCCCGTGTCAGCCTGGCTGAGCGAGTGAATGCTACAGCTTTTGTCAGTATCCATGCCAATGCCATCAGTATGAGCCGTCCGGATGTAAATGGCCTAGAAACCTATCATGCGCCCGGCGCTCTCTTAGGATCCCGCTTAGCACGGACCGTTCATAACACTATTCTTCGTCGTTTAAGGATGCCGGATCGCCGAGTTCGTCCAGCCCGATTCTATGTGATTCGGAAGACCTCAATGCCAGCGATTCTGGTTGAAACAGGGTTTCTCACCGGTGCTCAAGATATTGTCGGACTGAGGAATCCTGCTTGGCGAAAACAAATGGCCCAAGCTATTGCTGAGGGGATTCTCAATTATTTGAACGGTCGTTACAACTAATTGCCAGACCTTAACAAGGTTTGGGCAGTGGTAATATTCTGCCGAACCGCCTGAGCTGATGTCTGCAATGACTGATAGTCCTCTGCGGATAATTCAAGTTCTAATACTTTTGTCACTCCCTGACGGCTTAAACAGGTAGGAACTCCCAAGAAAAGATCAGACAGCCCATATTGCCCATTCAGGTAGGCTGCCGCAGGCAAGATGCGCGAGCGATTAAATAGAATGGATTCCACCATTAAGGAAGCAGAGGAAGCTGGTGCAAAATAAGCACTACCCGCCTGCATAAGACTAACGATTTCCGCGCCTCCATTACGGGTTCGCTCGACGAGACGCTGAATTGTCGCCTCATCCATCAATTCAGTGATCGGGATGCCGCTAACAGTGGAATAGCGGGGCAAAGGCACCATTAGATCCCCATGTCCACCAAGCACCATGGCATGAACGTTGGCAATCGAGACTTTGAGTTCTAGGGCAATAAAGGTTTCGAATCGAGCCGCATCTAGAACCCCTGCCATACCAACGACACGTTCTGGAGGTAATCCACTGGCTTGCCAAGCCAGATAGGTCATCACGTCTAAGGGATTGGTGACCACCATCAAGATGGCATGGGGGGATTGAGCTATCGCTTGGCGAGTGACATTGGTAATAATTTGGGCATTTACCTTGAGTAGATCGTCCCGACTCATCCCCGGTTTGCGAGGAAGGCCAGCCGTAATTACGATGACATCTGAGTTTTGAGTATCGGTATAGTCTGCTGTGCCGATAATGGTGCGGTCGTGATGTTCGACGCCGCGGGCTTCCATTAAATCTAGGGCTAACCCCTGAGGACGACTCGCTTGAATATCCAGCAGGACAACGTCGGCAATATTCTTTTCGACAATTCGCTGGCCCAAGGTACTACCAACATTGCCTGCACCTACAATTGTGACGCGGGGGGCTTGAGTGCCGGGTAAGCAGATGAGGTCCATACCTCTATTGTGGTGGGATAAGATGCGATCGCACTTAATCCGTAACCAATCGTTGAGATGATTAGGCCGCTTCTAGCTGATCAACCCGGAGCCAAACCGTTGGCACAGGGACGCGAAACTGAATCTGGGCATAGTCACCCTTAATTTCTAGTACTTCGCCAGTACCCTCAAATACATAGGGCGGCAAGCGGCGATCGCTGGCCTTGGCCTCTAAGCTATTTTCAAATTTTTCGGGAACGATACGGACTAGACTTCCTTTCTTTACAGCCATAATTGCGGGTAACTTTACCAAAGTGAGAGCCATCGTCATTGTAGTCGCTTTCCCCTCCCTGATCCTAACTTCAGTGATTCCCACTACTAATCAAGCGTTTGATGAAGTCGCAACTTAGAGCCGTTTTTACTGCGCCCCAACCGTTCGCAAGAAATCATTACACTTAGAAGTCGTAGCGGTTGTATCACCCAATTGAAGGGAATCACGCTGTCATAAGAACACTGCCGAAGCCTTGAAGGAGCACTTTAAAGATGGAAGAACTACTGGCCCCCATTGCGGGATTTTTTCAAAGTTTAGGCTTGCCTGAGCCGATCGTGCATTGGGGGCATCCCACCATGATGGGAATTGTGGTGTTTGTGATGGGATCCTATGCCGGTGTAAAAGGCTGGCAAGGTCGCTTAGCCACTGACGAAGAAGACGGTAACAAAAAACGAGCTGCCCATGCCCAAGTCGTGCCTTGGATGTTTTTGTTTATCGTCTTGGGATATACCGGAGGCGTGCTGTCTTTGGTGATGCAGGAACAGCCTATTTTCGAGAGTCCCCACTTCTGGTCGGGGACCGCTGTGATTGGTTTATTGGCGACTAATGCGGTGCTGTCGCTCAGCAATTTCTGGGGAGAAACGAGTTTTCGCTCTGCCCATGCTTATATTGGCAGCTCTGCTCTAGTTCTGCTAGTGGTCCACACACTACTAGGTTTGAAACTCGGCTTATCGTTTTAACCCAGCAGGGAATCACAATCATTTAGCCCACCCTCCACTCCCCTATCTATGCAAAGAAGCCACATCAATCTTGCAGCCAAGCACAAAGATGGAGTGGACCTTCCCCATTTTGGGAGGGGTACCAAAAGAGAGGGTGGGTTAATGGCCAAAATTCAGGTTAATCTCAACAGGCTTGATACTTTAGCAGCAGTAAGAACGATAAATCGATTATGAAACGATCAATTCTGCCCGATATCCCCAAATGAGTTCAAAAGGTCGTTATCTCAGGCAGGATATGACTCCGGGTGAAGTTTCACTCTGGCAATGACTAAAGGAGAAACAGCTGTTAGGCTATGACTTCACTTGGCAGCGCCCTATTTAGGGTTTGCTGAAAAAGTAAATTGAGCTAATTCCTGGCATCAAATCGTACAATCAACCCAGTTGTGACGGCCAGGGCCATATTCCTTCACTGGCCCTAGAAAAGCCCCAAGGCAGCCCTGGCAGCTCCATAACGCTTTCCAACACCAGCAATCCCACCCAAAAATGAATGATAAAAGGTGGCGGAGCCACCGCTCTAGATTCATCACCAAGAACGTGATAGCAATCGCACTAGCAGCCGTATCCGCTAACTTCGCCATCACTCGATTCAAGCCAAATCTTCGCTTGGCCTGCCCAAACTTGCCCTCAATTTGGACTCTCACCTTTTCGTCCTCCCGTGCTTGTTGCTTGAGTTGGCCCTGCACCTGGGGGTCTTGTTGAGGTCTTCCTAACGGTGGTCCACTCAATCGGATACCTCGAGCTTTACACCATCGTCGATTAGCTCGGGTTCGATAGATTTGGTCGGCATGGACTGAGAGAGGATAATGGCCAAAGCGACGATGAAAGCTTCCACTTGATATTGAAGATGCTGGGATTCATTGAACGCATCCCAGCTTAAACGTTCCAGAAACACACATCCGTTGACACAACTGAGGGATAGCTTGGCCCCAAACTCAACAGGTACTCCAGCTTTGCCTCGGACCATCGGTCGGACATGAGGCTGAGTGAGGCTGACAATACGGTCATCTACTCGACGCACGTGCTGTTGATACATCCACTCTTGCTGTCGAAAGACTTCATGAATCACCAGCAACAGACGGTACTGTCGCCGGGACAGTCGGGACAGAGACGCTCCTAAAGCTATCAATCCATCAATGTGGGCTAGATTCCGACGCACATAGCCCAACTGCTGACGAATCCCTTTACGAATCAGCTTGCGACTCGGTTGACGTTTCTTGGCAATGGCCAGATAAGCTTTGCGGGCCTTTTGGCGGTAGGTGCGAGGTTTGCCCTTGAGAGACAGCATGACTTGAGCATATAAAGCATCAAGGATGGCTTCACTCGCTTTGCGGGCATCATTGAGCAGATCTAAGTCTGTCGGATAGCGAATATCGGCTGGCGCACAGGTCGCGTCTATCAACAATTGGCCCTGGTTGGGAGGGGCAGGAGGCTCATCTTCGTCATCTTCAGGAGAAGGAGATGACTCAGGGGACATCACAACAGGAGAACCCTCAGATGCGAGCACTGATTCCACGACTGCGTCGTTGACTTGAGTCAGTAGCTCTAGATTCAACCGTTGGCGAAAGTGAACCAGCATGGAGGCATCAAACGGAGCACTCTCTCGATATTCACTAAAACCCAGAAAGTACTGCAAGTAGGGGTTCTCTCGAATCTGTTCTACGGTCTCTGCATCGGATACACCCAGTTTCTCTTTGATGATTAAGGTCCCTAAGGCCACACGAAAGGGTTTGGCAGGTGCCCCCATGGTCTGACTGAATTGCTCTGCATACTCTGACTCAAAGCTCTCCCAAGGAATCAGCTCGGCGAGTTTGACCCAGCGATTCTCTTCTGATAGTTTGCCTCCGAAGGGCAAGTAGAAGTTCTTAAAGGACAGTTGACCGGGGGATGGACGACGATACATTGGGGTGCATGTGCAAAGGTTTTGAGTATTTTGAACGATTTTCCTTGCACTTCTCAAGGGCGCTCAACACTTGGATACACTGCAAATATTCAACCTTAGACTTTCGAAGCAAGCCCTATTTATCAATGTATTGTGGATTTTCACTACAAAGCTTTAAAGCTAGCGATAGAAATTGACGCGGCATCCCACAAAGGGGAAGTTGCATAAATAAGAGACCGAGCGATTAAAGTCTTGAGGGATCCACTTTTTAGGGTTTTCTGAGAGACTGGCACAAACTCAGCCACCGCTGATTTTTGAAGAGATTAAGATGTGGATTTAGCAAAAATCATCCAAATGAGTCTTGTTCTGTAGGATATTGGAGAGACCCACCCTGCTCTTCGAGCATTCCTCCCAGGAAGGGATGGGACGTCCTATGTGACTCAGGAGTGTATCTATGCCTCACTTAGTCAAAGCCTCCACGATTCAAGAGTCCCCCGAACAACATTTTCAACATCCTTTAAACTCTAATGCGGTACGACACACTAAATCGATTGGGGACTGGGTGGGACTTGAACGGCTGGGAGTTCATCTGGTTAGAGTAGAGCCGGGTCGGGACACCACGCAGTTTCACTACCATCATCAAGAAGAAGAATTTGTTTATGTCCTTTCGGGAAAAGGGATTGCCGAGATTGGCAATGCTTCATATGAAGTTGGTCCAGGCGACTTTATGGGATTTACAGCACCTTCCCAGCCCCATAGCTTGTCTAATCCTTTTGACCAAGACTTGGTCTATTTGATGGGGGGAGAACGACGCTCTGTCGATATCTGTGACTATCCCAAATTGCAGCAGCGGTTAATTCGTAGCGGTGAAGACCGTCAACTCTACAACTGTGATGATCTGCAGCAATTTAGGATCTAAATGCAGGCGTTGAATGGGGCCATTCTCTGTATCGCCTGGATAGTCGGCTTACTCTCTACGGCTCATCCTTATGGCTGGGTAGGGTTGATGGGCTTAGGGCTGGGGCTAATGGGAATACGAGTGCTTAGCTTACGAACACCCTGGCCGCTTCTTTATCCCTGGCGACGAGGCCCAAGGGTTGCCTTTTGGCTATTGGCTTTAGCCATCGCATTATTTGCGAGCCTATATTTCTTCGTCCGCACCCCAACTCCAGGCTCAAGAGATATCAGTCGAATCGTCTCTGAAGTCTCGCGATCGCCCGTGACGGTTACAGGCAAAGTCAAAACCATGCCTCGCCTGACACGGAGTCAAACCGTTCAGTTTCAGCTTCAGGCGTTAAAACTACAAGCAAAGCCAATTCAAAAAACGGTTCGTGGCTTACTCTATGTATCCTTGCCTCCAAAGCAGGGGCAAGAACTGCATCCAGGACAGCGATTGGAAATTTCTGGCTATCTATACAAGCCTCGTCGCTCCACTACACCCCAAGGCTTTGATTTTGAAGATTACCTCACTCGTTCCGGTATTTTCGCAGGTTTGCGAGGTAAAACTGCTACAGTCAAGCAGTCTAGAGGAACTTGGGGCGGATGGGCAGTTCGGCAGCGCATTGTGCGATCGCACGCCCGATTCCTGGGACCCGAAAAAGGTGCGTTAGTCAGCGCCATGGTCTTGGGCCATCGTCGGGTTGATTTACCGTTCGATCTCCGCAATCGCTTTGTCAAAGTCGGTTTGGCTCATGCCCTAGCCGCGTCAGGATTCCATGTTTCTATCATTCTTGCAGGACTGTTAAAGATCACGGGTCGTCTATCGTCTCGAACTCAACTGTTCACCGGGCTGATCGGCTTAATCCTGTTTATCTTCTTGAGTGGATTTGAGCCCTCGGTTTCCCGTGCAGTCTTAATGGGGATGGCAGGTCTGGCTGCCGTTGCGGCCAACCAGAAGTTAAATCCAGTGGGCGTATTGCTGGTCGTGGCTGTGGGGCTGCTCGTTATCCAACCCCAATGGATCTGGGATTTGGGGTTCCAACTCAGCTTCCTCGCCACTTTGGGACTGATTGTGACGGTGCCACCCTTAACTCACAAACTGGATTGGTTACCGCCTGCGTTCGCATCCCTATTCGCGGTGCCTATCGCCGCTATGTTGTGGACCTTGCCCTTACAGCTCTATCAGTTTGGAATCGCCCCGATTTATTGTTTGCTGGCCAATATTTGCACAACGCCGCTGCTGATTCTGCTGACGGCAGGTGGATTTTGCAGCGGTATCGTAGCGGTGGTGTGGCCTTTGGCAGGGGGGCTATTGGCTTGGCTGCTGGCAATACCGACTCAAGGACTGATTTGGCTGGTCACTCAGATCAGCCAGTTACCGGGAGCCTCCTTAACCTTGGGCATGATCTCCATTGGGCAGTTGGTAGTGCTCTATGGGCTGCTGGTGTCGGCTTGGCTCTTACCCATTTGGCAGCAGCGCCTACCGCTATTGATAACCTTGGCCTTGGGTATCATCATTCTGCCCATTTGGCATCATCAAGTCCATCGCTTCCAAATCACGATTTTTGACCGGGCCACACCCCCGATGATGGTGATCCAGCAACCCAGATCGACGCTGGTATTGAATAGTGGCGATCGCAACACCGCATCACAAACCCTCGTTCCTTTTTTACAACGCCAGGGCATTGATCAAGTGGATCTGGCCTTAGCCACAGACTTACGATCTCGCTGGAGAGACGGATGGCCCGCGTTACTCCAGCAGGTCTCCCTAAAGAAGTTGATTCCCATCTCTGTAACCAACAACACCGCACTACAAGAGCAACTTCTTGGATCTCAGGTCCAACCGGAAAAGCTACGTTTCCTTCAAGTCGGTGAGCAACTGGTTCAAGACCAAACTCAAATTAGCGTCTTGCGTCACCAACCGACTCTGTTGCAGTTCACTATCAATCAACAAACTGGCTGATGGTTTCGGGTAGGTATCAAGGATTATTACCTTGGCTGCAAACGGCCCAAGTCCCCTCGCCGCAAGTGCTATGGTGGTCCACACAAGTTGATCTAGAAGCGATTCACCACTTGCAACCTAAAGTTCTTATTCTCACGTCTCGCAATATTGATGCCGAAAGCTTGAGCCAGTTAGAACGCCGAATCTCCAAAGTTTATTGGACGCCCAGAGATGGGCAGTGCAGTGGACTCGCGATCGTGGTTTTGAATCCACCTTCCCCTTAGTGAAAATCCGGCTTCTCCCCTGTAGAATAGGCGTTAGACTAAACCAAAATCACCAACCTGGAGAGGTGGCAGAGTGGTTGAATGCGGCAGACTCGAAATCTGTTTTAGGGTCAAACCTAACGGGGGTTCGAATCCCCCCCTCTCCGTTTTAATTAAGATACCGCCAGCAAGCGGCTTTTAATGCTATTTGGCTTCCATCCAGTTGGCCCCAGTATGGACTTCAGCTACCAAGGGGATGCTGAGGGGGAGCGCTGTTTCCATGGTGGTTTTGATTTGCGATCGCACATCGTCCACCTCATCTACAGGGACTTCCAACACTAATTCATCATGGACCTGCATCAGCAGTCGACTCTTATAGGGTTCAAGAGCAGCCTGGAGTTGAACCATGGCAATTTTAATCAAGTCAGCACTAGAACCTTGGATGGGAGCATTGGCTGCTGCCCTCAGCAGACCTCGATCATAGCTACTCATTTTGATATCACTGAGATCGACTTCTGCTAACTCTTCTAGAGCTTTACCGCGATATTTTTTCAGACTCCGACTATCAAACTCAAAATAGCGTCGGCGTCCAAGAATCGTTTCCACATAGCCTTGGCTCACCGCTTCTCGCTCCATCCGCTGCAAATAGGCAAAACCTCTGGATAGCGATCGTAAAACCGCTGAATAAAGTCTTTGGCCTCGCCATATTTAACCCCAGCCTCACGGGCAAATCGATGGGGTCCCATGCCATAGATAACACCAAAGTTGATAATCTTCGCTAGCCTTCGTTCCTCGGCTGCAATTTCATCTTTTTCCAACAGCAATTGAGCCGTCAGAGAGTGAACATCCTGACCATTCCGATAGGCATCTAATAGCCGTGGCTCTTGGCTGAGGTGGGCAAGGATCCGCAGCTCAATTTGGGAATAATCCGCTGCCATCAGGATCCAGCTCGATTCGGGAATAAATGCAGCTCGGATTTGACGGCTAAATTCAGTCCGTATCGGAATATTCTGCAAGTTGGGATTCGAGGAAGACAGGCGTCCCGTCGCGGTCACCGCCTGATTAAGTCCGTATGGATACGATGGGTATCTTCTCTGACCAAGGTGGGTAAGGCATCCACATAGGTAGATTTGAGTTTGGCTAAGGTTCGATACTCCACAGCACATCGATAATCGGATGATCACCCTGCAGTTTTTCCAAAGTGGCGGCATCCGTAGAGTAGCCCAGCTTGGTCTTGCGGGACTTCTTAACATCCAGCTCTAGGCGGCCAAATAGGATTTCACTCAACTGCTTAGGGGAGCCTAAATTGAAGATTTCTCCGGCTAGCTCATACGCCCGGCCTCCAAGCGCTGGAGATCCGCCTCTAATTGGGTAGAGAGGGTTTGCAAATAGTCTTGGTCAATGCGGACACCCGACGTTTCCATCACCGCCAACACCGCTTCCAAGGCAGCTCTACTTCCTGGAAGAGGCCATATAGGGAGGGAATTGCAGCCAGTTCAGCTTCCAGCTTCTCCCTCAGCTGATAGGTGGTGAATACATCCAAGCCGCAATATTCTGCCACTTGAGAAATGGATAAGTCAGCAATGGTTTGCCCCTTTTTGACCAATTCCTTATAGCTTTTTGCCGTTATTTGCAGATAATTTCGAGAGAGATCCGTCAGGTTATGGCTACGTTCTGGATTTAGCACATAACTAGCCAGCATCGTGTCAAAGACAACCCCCTGAAGATGAATTCCCTGGAACTGGAATACCAACCGATCAAATTTGGCATTTTGGAGCACCTTGGGATAAGCATCACTTTCTAAAATGGGGCGTAACCCTTCCAGGGCCGTCGCAAGCTCTAAGTTGTCACCCTCTTTATGGCCGACTGGAATATAGGCAATCGCCTGTTCATCCCCCTGCCAGCAACAGCCAATACCAACGAGATGGGCATCTCGGGGGGAAAGGCTATCGGTCTCTGTATCCCAGGCCACAGGACGGTTGACATCGGTGCACGCTTCCAAAATCGTGATTAACTCTTTCAACTGGCCGGCGTATCCACAATTCGAGGGACCAGTTGAGGAGGTGGCGGCGTTTGAGCAGCCTCCGTATCTTCAGCACTAAAAAACCAGGTGTCATCTCCATCGTCTGTAACCGGAGACGCGGTAGGGGCAGGTGGGGCGATGGCTTCTCCCCCAAACTGCTTTTGTAACTGGTTAATTTGGCGCAGGAAAGACTGAAATTCTAGCTTCTCCAGCACAGGAGACACCTTATCCGAGGTGAAGCCTTTGAGTTCAAAGTCTTTTGGCCCCACCTTTAAAGGCACATCCAAGACAATACGAGCCATAAATTGAGAATGATAGGCAGCCTCTTTGCCCGTGATCAGTTTTTTCTGAACAGCTCCTTTAATTTGATCAACCGAGGCATAGATATTATCGAGGGTGCCATACTCCGTCAGCAGCTTAACGGCAGTTTTATCGCCAATCCCCTTCACCCCCGGAATATTATCGGACGAGTCTCCACAAAGCGCCTTGTAATCGACAATCTGCTCAACCATGACGCCCATCTTTCTTGGACTTCGGTGGGGCCAATGACCCTGGTGGGGCTCCACTCCGAGAGGCAGCACTATAGATATTGCTCATATAGAGAATACGAACCCGATCGTCAGGCTGAACCAGCTGAAATAATCGCGATCGCCACTGAGGATCTTCACCTTAAAGCCTTGCTGACTCGCCTGATAGGCCAACGTGCCTAGCACATCATCCGCTTCATACCCCGGCTCAACCACAATGGGCAAATCCATAGCGGTCAAAAGCTCTTGCAATTTTCTAGATCTGGGATGAAGTCCTCGGGGGTTTCGGCTCGGTTGGCTTTATAGGTTTCATCGGCTTTATGGCGAAAGGTCGGTCCCCCCAAGTCAAAGGCGATGGCTAAATAATGGGGTTTTCGGTCTTCAGTAAATCCAGTAGGTTCTTAAGAAACCCATAACAGACACTCGTGGGAATCCCTGTAGAGGTTCGTAATCCGCCTTCTCGGCCTTTAGCAAAAGCATAGTAAGCCCGAAAAGCCAGGGAATGTCCGTCAACCAAAACCAGGGTGGGTTTGGAGTCTGCGCTTGCGGAAGACTGAAGTGCAGCGGGTGCTGGGGAAGTAGAGGTGGGAGTCATGACCCTATTGTACGGATTTACAAGGCTTTATCCGTGATAGACAAGACTTTCCACACGATTCCTCATGCAACTCAGCACCTCGCCGCTCACGCAAATGGGTCAGAGGAAAAACTGTTATGGGGAACAATAGGCTCAGCCTATGGCATTTCGTCACTTTCACAGCCCTATTCCATCACAGCGAGCAACAATGACCCAACACAACCGTCTCACATATCTTGGCAGTCTAATGTTTGCTTCCTTACTCCTGATCAGCTGCCAAAATAAAGAGCTGGTTACCCAGGAGCAATACAACAGCTCCAGTTAAATATGTCCTATGAAGACGTCAAGAAAATTATGGCAGTCCCGGAAAGGTAAAGAAGTTTCCAGGACAACCTCCACAGAAACAACCTACGTCTGGCAACAAAAGATTCTTCTTACCGCATTCTCGTAACGCTCAAAGATGGAAAGTCGGCAGTCTAGTGGATATCAAGTGAAGCTCCAAAGACTGACACCCCTTACTTTTCCCAGCAATGACTGATAAAAGATGGCGCTAGTCGTCCAGATTTCGGCTTCACCTTACGATACAGACTACGGCATGGCCTATGTTTACGGTTTTGATAAGGCCAAGAATTATTGTTTTTCTCTCTCAAGATTTCCTCATTCTGAGCATATTGAGGTGATGGTCGTTGACCAGTTAGTGAGTCACGTCGATGATTTGACAATATCTGTAACTCACAATTTGATGACAGCCACGTTAGATGAAAGACGGCTTTATTCCTGGATGGATATCATCACTATGACCTTCACTTTGATTGACTCCTCCAGAGATGACTTGCCTCATCAATAGCCTGCAGCAAATTTTTGCTGGGAAGTCAGGATTATCGATTGATATTCCTTGAAAAATGGGAGCGTTGGGCTGACACACTCCCATCTCCGAATTTGTATAGATGTAGAAAATGAGTAGATAGCCGCGCAGATTAACCGTGACTAGCCTTCATCTGTTCGTAAGCCCAATCTAACCAAGGCGTCAAGGCTTCCAATCTGCCGTATCGACTGTGGCTCCGCCCAAATTCTCAGTCCTGGGGCGCATCCCGATAAGACCCGATATCATAAGCAACCCCTCCTTATCTAGCAGGTCGCTAATTGCTTAGCTCTTTGGCCTGATCTTCGGCAGAGAGCCGTATACCAGGATCCACGATTTTAAGACAGATAGACGTATTGGAGCGGGTGGTCGGATCTACGGCAAGGAATCCACCATCTGTGCGGTCAACCCAGTTAGTGATTGCGGTCAGGTTTGCTTGCGATTCTCGCGATCAATGCTGAGACTCCACCCAGGCTCTCCGCCATTTCAGCCATCCAAAGCATCTTCCACACGAGCATAGAAGGAGTGTGATGGTGAACCAGTGAAAATCGCTGCATTCAGCTTGCCTTTTTCGTTAACTGAAATCTTAGGGAGTGGCCACGCGGGGCTATAGGCTCTATCGCTCGACTGCCCGAGGGCTCAAAACCAACATGCGTGGGCGCTTCTCCGCCCATTACCTTTTGCCAGGACCAGGTCACCACATCCAGCTTGGTCCAGGAATTCCATGGCAAGGTGGCAGAAGTAGCATCCGCAATCGTGAGGCCCTGACGATTGTCTGCATCCAGTCACCGTTGGGGACTTTGACCCGGAGGTGTACGTTCCAAGTGAATACATGTCGCGATCGCAATCCAGTTGCGACAAATCCGGCAAATGACCATATTCGGCTTTGGTAATCCGGCAATCCGGCAGTTTCAATTGCTTTTGTACATCCGTTACCCAGCCAGAGCCGAAGCTTTCCCAAGCCACCATCTCTACACGCGAACCCCGAAGCGACCACATGGCAATTTCTACCGCACCCGTATCGGAGGCGGGGACATGCCACAGACATAGTCTTCAGGAATGCCGAGGATAGATTTCGTCCGATCAACCTCTTTCAGGCGGGCCTTCCCTGGACCAGACCGATGGAGCGGCCACCAACGCATTATTCAGGGCTTCCAGACTCCAACCAGGCGCTTGGAGCAAGGGCCTGAAGAAAAGTAGGGACGTTGGGGCGTTGGCTAGGTTGGGACGTCATATCAAATTCCACGTTGGGGGTAGGACTATCGAAATGCAGCAGAACTTGAGTCGCTTGCCACAGGGTTGCTAGAAGTAAATTAGTCTAAGCTGCTTCATCCGGGATCCAGCGTTCCGAATTATTTTTTTAAGATCCGGAAGGCCCCACTAGGGCACTGGTAAACTTAAATCCTTCATTGGTCATATTCGGTTGATATCCTATGCCACCAGAGAATAGTCTTAAGGATCAACGTCATCCGCAACAAGATCGCGATCGCAACACTCTGAATCGCCTGCTACGGGAAGAGCCTAATGCGCTAAATTGGGCTGAGCTGGCCCGACTCCGCATTCGCTATGCCGGATTTCCAGGGAGTCGAGACATCCAAAAGGATCTGGATAAATTACTCGAAAAATGGGATGTCACCGAAGACCAACTTTTTGAGAAGACCCGCGAAATCCACGCCACTCAGAAAATTTACACCGTACGGACGAATAAAAAAGAAGACTGGACCTAATGGCACAGCCCCTGAAGCTCTATCTCATTCGTCATGGAATTGCCGAAGAGCGACAGCCCCATCTCCCCGATCGCAGCGGGCCTTAACCGCTAAAGGTCGACAGAAAACCCAGAAAGTGGCCCAGCGTTTGCAGGAGCTGGCCTCCAGTTTGATGACTTGCAGACCAGTTCCCTAGTACGCGCCTATCAGACTGCCGAGATTCTTCAACACCAAGGCTAGTCACGACTATCCATATCTCTGATTTATTACGTCCCGACGGCAACTGGCAAGAGTGGCTCCAATGGTTACAGAACTGGCGAAACCAAGGTTTGACTCGTTTAGCCTTGGTCGGACATGAACCGAATTTGAGCACATGGGCGAGATTTTAGTCTGGGGGCAACCCCGTCGGCAACTGGTTTGAAGAAGGCTGGTATGATTGGACTACTCCTGCCTGAGCACCACAACCCTGTAGGGCAAAGCACCCTGTTTTGGTTGACTGCTCCAAAATTGCTGTTTTAGAACCCATACCCTCCTTCGCTCTGCCCAGCTCCCTCAGTGCTTCCAGGCGGTCGGCGATCTATCCACCTTCATTTGAGAGACACTATGGTCGCTTGTGAATTTCAACCCGGTTTAGAAGGGATTCCTGCTGCTCAATCCCAGGTCAGCTTTGTGAATGGCCAAATCGGTCAGTTGGAGTATCGCGGTGTTCCCATTGAAGCCCTCGCAGACAACAGCAGCTTCCTGGAAACGGCCTATCTATTGATTTGGGGGAATTTCCCAAATCAGATGATCTAGACGCCTTCCAAGAAGAAATCACCCACCATCGCCGCATCAAATATCGCATCCGGGACATGATGAAGTGTTTCCCGAAAGCGGTCACCGATGGATGCCCTCCAGGCGTCAGCCGCAGCTTAGGCCTGTTCTATTCTCGCCGGGCTTTAGATGATCCACTTATATTCGTCGGGCCGTGGTGCGATTACTGGCAAAAATCCCAACGATGGTGCAGCCTTGAGCATATTCGCAAAGGCAATGACCCGGTACGACCTCGGGATGATTTGAGCTATGCCGCCAACTTCCTCTACATGATGAATGAGCAGGAGCCGGATCCCTTTTTAGCCAAATCTTTGACACCTGCTTGATCCTGCATGCCGAGCATACAATGAATGCCTCAACCTTCTCGGCTCGGGTCACCGCCTCACCCTCACCGATCCCTATGCCATTGTGCTTCAGCCGTGGGCACTTAGCCGGGCCTTTACATGGTGGAGCCAACGAGGAAGTGATCACCATGCTGGCAGAGATCGGCTCAGTGGAGAATGTCCAGCCTTTCTTAGAAGAGAAGCTCACCACCAAATCTAAAATTATGGGATTTGGGCATCGAGTTTATAAAGTGAAGGATCCCAGAGCAAAGATCTTACAGAAATTAGCCGAACAATTGTTTGACAAAACCGGCGGCGATCCCTCCTATGAAATTGCCCTAGCGTTGGAAAAAGCAGTGGCCGAAAAACTGGGAGTAAAGGGATTTATCCCAATGTTGATTTTTACTCGGGCTGGTTTACCAAAAACTGGAATTCCCACAGATTTATTTACCCCTATCTTGCGATCGCAAGAGTGGCTGGCTGGTTAGCCCACTGGCGAGAACAGTTGGAACGAACCGAATTTATCGCCCCAGCCAGGTTTATATCGGCGACCATAGTCTTGCTTATATCCCGCCAGAGAGCCGTTAGAACAGACATAGACTAGAATCATCCTTTCCTTCAACCCTTAGGGAAATGGATGTCGGAGCATGAAGTTATTCTCCTAGAAACTCGCCTAGGCGTATATACTGGTTTAGGCATCAGAAACTTTACAAATCATAAATTCAGTAAGAATGGGCGGCAATGAACCCAGGTATTGATCTTGAACAACGCTTTGTTGAAACTTTAATGGAATTGGGTTAACCCCGGTGTCGCCAAACCATTTGGCTTCCGATCCCCATGTTGTTGATGATTATCGCGCAACGTGGGAGTCCTGGTTTCGGTTTGGCTAGAACGAAAAATTTCAGCGGCGGCTCAGCAACGGATTGGCCCGAATATCGGACCGCTGGCATCCTAGCGCCAGTGGCAGACGGCATCAAACTCGTCTTTAAGAAGACATTGTGCCAGCCAATACCGACCCCTGGCTTTTTACGTTAGGTCCCATCCTGGTCGTCATCCCTGTCTTTTCTCCTATTTGATTGTCCCGTTTGGTCAGAACATTCTGATTACAGACCTAGGGATTGGCATCTTTTTCTGGATTGCCTTATCTAGCATTGCGCCAATCGGTCTGCTAATGGCGGATATTCCTCCAATAACAAATACTCTTTGCTGGGTGGACTCCGAGCTGCAGCCCAATCCATCAGCTATGAAATCCCACTGGCCTTAGCAGTCTTGGCTGTGTGATGATGTCCAACAGCCTCAGCACCATTGACATTGTTAACCAGCAATCAGGCTATGGCATCCTCGGCTGGAACGTTATTCGCCAGCCCATTGGTTTATGTTGTTCTGGATTGCGGCCTTGGCGGAATGTGAGCGTCTCCCTTTTGACTTACCCGAAGCGGAAGAAGAATTGGTCGCGGTTACCAAACCGAATATGCAGGCATGAAGTTTGCTCTGTTCTATTGGGTCCTACGTCAACCTCGTACTGTCCTCAATTTTGGTAGCGGTCCTCTACTTTGGCGGTTGGACCTTCCTATTCCAGCAACCATGATTGCGGACTGGATTAATGTCGATCC